>JAJYGE010000310.1:8008-14959 GCA_021785155.1 Planctomycetota bacterium | reverse complement strand
TTGTAGACTTGTGCTATAGGTTAAGAGATGGCTCTGAAATCAGTCCGAGCGATTGCAACAGGACGGTTGATTTTTGAGTGCAGAATGTCGATGAGAATTTCAATAATCAGCCACCACGGCGACGACGAAAGTTTTGTTCACACGGTTATGGCCGTGCGTCAAAGCTGCAAATTCAGCGATCTGTCTCCTGAAACATTGGCCATGCGGCCAAGCGGGAGTGGAAATAAAAAATCTCTTTTGAAAGGGAGTATTTTATGAAAACCAATCGTAGTAGTTTCCAATTCATGTTGGTTGTCGGGGCCTGCGCCGGGCTCTCTACCGCGGCAGCCAATGCTGCGATCGTCAGCATCAACTTTGCCAGCGCGGGAGCGCTAAACACCGGCAATGGGGGGGCCACGGCGTTGACTGCAACGGAAACGCCAGACGCGCCAGGCGGCGTGGTGGGGAATTGGAATAATCTGCCCGGCGTACCGTATGAAAGCGGCGGGTATGTCCAGAATAATGCTTCCAACTCTGTGACCTATAATAACCTCATGGACAGTAGCGGGAGCGTGCTCTCGGGCACGAGCGCAACTGTAGCCGCCAACGATACATATTCACCGAACTTCTCCACCACCCAGACCAACAACAGTACGAACCCATCCTCCGCAACCAATGTCGGCGGAGCTGATTACACCCTTTTTAACGGATTCCTGGATGATGGAAATAGCGGCACGATTACCATCACCGTTTCCGGTCTGACAGTGGCACCGAGCGCCACCTACAGCGTTTATCTTTACACAGCCACAGACGGTGGGCAGCGTTACGCCCAATATAGCCTTACCTCCGGCAGCTATAACACAACGTACTACGGCAGCGTAAGTGGATTTGGCGGATCGTACACGCAGATTACCAACACCACTGTGGATAATTCCAGCAACGTCGGAAGCCTCACGGGGTTGTCTGGTAATTATGAGGTATTCAGCGGCCTGGTCGGGTCCTCATTTACCATTACCGCCGCGCCCGACGTCATCAGTGGTTCCTTTCCACGCGCACCCATAAACGGTTTGCAAATCGTGGGTGTAAGCGCTGTACCCGAACCGGCGTCGTTGGGCCTATGCGCTGTTGGTGCCATGGGCCTGCTGCTGCTGCGGCGGCGCAAGATGACATGATTGCTTGGGTCTGATCGGGCCGATAAGTGGATATAAAGGAGGGCTGGCCGAGATGTCTCGGATCAGCCCTCTTTCATCCGCCACAGAGACTTGTCGAACGGCTGGTTGACAGGGGATCGCGAATTACAGTCGGAATTTGTGGCCGGCTGATTCTGATCTCTGCATTCTGCATGTTGGTACAAGGAGACGATGATGCTCAATATCAATCAAAAAAACAGACCCCTTTCAGGTGCCCGGCCCGGCGAAGGTGTTTGGCAGATTGGCCGTTGTTCCTCGAAGCCGCCAAGGCGGCACGGTTTTACCCTCGTGGAACTTCTGGTGGTGATTTCGATCATCGCCCTACTCATTGCCCTGTTGCTGCCGGCGCTCACGAGGGCCAGAGCGTTAGCCAATGGTGTGGTTTGCCTAGCGAACCTGCGGTCACAGGGGCAACTAACGCAGGAGTACATGAGCGAAAATCTGGGGTTCGTGCCGCCGGTTTATTTCAACGACCCAGATGTTGGCAACTGGGGCAACGTGCAGCTATTGCTTACGGGTTATCAACTTGGATTAACACCCGATCAGGCCACCGACTTGTATTACCATGGCCCGACATGGAACAGTGAGGTGCCACAAACAACATACGCCGCGATGGAAACCGATTTTGAGGGAACCTGGCAGTGCCCCGGCGTGCTGACTCCCGACGTCAACATGGCTTACGGATGGCCCTACCAATTGTGGCCGTTTAATTATGCCTGCAACGGCGATGTTTTCGTAGAGAATGTTCCTGGACAGTGCCCCACCCTCTACAAACTCGTGAACATCCGACAGCCCGCGAATGTGTTTGCGTTCTGTGATGCCAACCAATCGGGTAGTAATCAATTGTCCGTCCAGAATGGTGGGGCGAGCAATGCATTCCTTTACCCCTGGCTGTATGCCAACGGCACTAATGAGGGTGGCCTTGGTTCCAACTGGGTTCCGCCGGGGATGAACCCAGCATCGCCCGACCCGAATATAGTTATTACCGCTGGCGATCCCTGGGGTGGGGGTGGTGCCAACGACTATGGCAATGTTGATTTCACCAGCAAGAGCCAAACCAACTTCTGGGTCACCACCCCGCGCTATCGCCACGGCAACGCAGTGGCCAACCCGCAGAATCCCGATCAGGCCATGGGTACATGCGATATGGTGTTTTTTGACGGTCATGCCGAAGGGATTCAGGCTGGCACGTTGAGGGTTCTAAATATGCTACCCGACGCAAATTGATTGCCGGCTTTTGGGTTTTCGCTTCGCACGGGCAGGGTTTACCGTGGCGGCTTGTGTATAGTTATTGGGTAAAAATCTCAGTATAATTTTAGAAAGGACCGTAACCTCAATGAAATCGACGATATTTCAAAGCACTGGTGTAACGCTTGTCAGTCTGGCGGGATTGCTGGTAACAGCAACCGCTTTTGCCGGCGTGAGAGATGTAAAGCAGATACCCGCCGCCCACCGTAACAGCTACTATCCCTGCAACCGTGCGCCCTTGCTGCCCAGCCCCGTGATTAAACTGCCACCCGGAAAAGTCGTGCCCACCGGTTGGTTGCATCATATCCTGATGCTCGAGGCGCGCGGGTACATCGGCCACCTGGATAAAATTTCTTCCTGGTGCAATTATAAAACAAGTGCGTGGGTCCACCCCGATGGCCAGGGGAAAAATGGCTTTGAAGAGGTGCCATATTGGCTGCGCGGACTGGGTGATTTAGGATTTGTTTCCGGCGATAAACGCGTTGTTAAAAAGGCTGAAAAATGGCTGGACGGTGTGATCAGTACCGCCCGGCCAAGCGGGTACTTTGGCCCGGCTTCCAACCGCCACTCCATGCCCGATGGCCGGCCCGATATGTGGCCCAATATGCCGGTGATTGAGGCCCTGCGTTCCTACTATGATTATTCGCACGATCCGCGGGTGATCACACTTTTAACCAATTATTTTCACTGGATGATGGGGCAATCTAAACAGGTGTACGGCGACGGCTGGGGCGCCACGCGATGGAGCGAAAATCTCGAATCCGTCTATTGGCTTTACAATCGCACGGGCAAAGCATGGTTGCTGCAGCTTGCGGCTGATATTCAGAAATATGGGCACGGCGGCGGCTGGACGCAGGGAGTTGCATCGACGCACGGCGTAAATTTTGGCGAAGGTTTCCGGCAACCGGCGGAATATTACATGCAGTCGCATCAGAAAAAAGACCTCGCCGTCACCATGCGCGATTTTGAACAGATGCACAATTATTACGGTCAGGTGCCTGGCGGCGGCTATGGCGCGGATGAAGCGGGGCGTTTTGGCTTTGCCGGGCCGCGGCAAGGAATAGAGACTTGTGCCATCGTGGAAAACATGGCAAGCTTTGAAGAGCTGGCCCATATCACGGGTTCAGCCTTCTGGGCGGATCGGTGTGAGGATCTTGCATTTAATATGCTGCCCAGCGCTTCCACACCCGAGTTAACCGCCATTCATTACCTTACCGCTCCCAACCAGATTGAACTCAATACGTCCAATAAACACCCATACATTGATGATTCGGGAAACATGTTTGCATATAGTGACAGCGGCGTATTCCGGTGCTGCGAACATAACTTCTCCTACGGCTGGCCATATTTAGCCGAATCCCTCTGGGCGGCAACATCAGACAACGGCATGGCCGCGATGATGTACAGCCCCACCACGGCGGTTATAAAAGTGGGCGATGGAACGCCGGTGAACATCACGGAGAAGACCGACTATCCTTTTCGTGGCCGTATCAGCATCGCGATGGCCATGAACCAGCCGAATGCTTTTCCGCTTTACCTGCGGGTGCCATACTGGTGCAGCAATGCAACCGTGACGCTCAACGGTAAAGCGCTTGCGGTAACGGCGGCACCTGAGAGCTTTATCCGCATTAATCGCACATGGCAGGACGGTGACCATATTACGCTGCGCCTGCCCATGCAGGTTCGCGTGCATGTGTGGAAGCGTAACGATGATGCGGCCTCCGTGGGCTACGGTCCGCTTGATTTTTCGCTGGACATTGGCGAAAAGTGGCACAGCTACGGCATGTACCATGGCACCAAAAAATGGGAAGTATTTCCAACTACCAGTTGGAATTACGGGCTGGTGCTCGATGCCGCCAATCCCGCGTCGTCCTTTACGGTAAAATATCGCCCCGGCCCAATAGCGGCCCAACCCTTTACGCCCCAGACCGCGCCGTTGCAGTTGCTGGGCAACGGCCGGGAAATTCCCGAATGGAAGGCCAATGCGGATGGCATCATTGGTTCGCTGCATCAAAGCCCGGTGATTTCCACTGAGCCCAACCAGCCGATCACCATGATTCCGATGGGCGCTGCACGACTGCGCGTGGCGATGCTTCCGGTGATCGCCACCGGCTCGGAAAAAGGCCATGCCTGGATTCCGCCCGCCGCAGCAATTGTCAAGGTAATCTCCAGTTGGGCCCAGTGGCCATGGTCACCGCAGGTCGTCGCGTTTTCCACCCAACCAGCAAACTCACGCGATCAGTATGTTCCGGCATTTACGTGGTTGGGCCAGCCTGGAAATACCGCCTGGCTGCAATACATGTTCCCCAAGCCGGTGGCCATCACGGCCTCTTCTGTCTATTGGTTCTCTGATAAGGGGCGAAAGGATGCTCCCTACCCGGCCGCGGGCTGGTTCCGCAGGCCCCAATCGTGGAGTCTTCAGTACAACCAGGGTGACGGATGGAAGACCATTGCGCCGGTGGACTCAACCTATGGCACCGAATTAGATCACTACAACAAGGTCAAATTCAAACCGTTGACCGTTATTTCCCTGCGGATGGAAGTGCACTTTCGTCGGGGCCATGCGGCCGGGTTGTACCGGTGGCGGGTTTTCGGCCACGGAGTGCAGCTCGTGCCGACCACGTCGTCGGCGGCGGTAAAGATACTCACATCGGCCGCCGGCCCTATGCCAGCGTGGCTTCTCAAAAAGCCGGTCACGTTGCTTAATGCGACCAGTCTTTCAGGGTTTACCAACGGCATGGGTGTCCAGAACTGGCGCGATCAATCCTATGGCGGCTTCGATGCCCACGCAGCGCCGGGCGGCAATCTTCCCACGCTTGTAAAGGCGGCAATCGACAGCCGTCCGGCGGTGCATTTTGATGCCGCAGATCGGCAGATGCTGATACTTTCTCGGCCGGTGCAGAATAGTTTTACCATTGCTGTGGTCTTCCAGACCAGCCACCCCGGCCCGGTTGCCGGTGCCTATTTTCAAGGTGCCGGCATCGTACAGGGGGAAGTGGCCGGCGTGGTGCCCGATTACGGCATTTCAATCAACGCACAGGGGCAGGTGCTGGCCGGCACCGGCGATCCGGACACCACCATCCATTCGGCACCGGGTTACGCGGATGGCAGACCGCATCTGATTGTCTTTGAACGCGAGATGCCTACGGGCCGCATTACTCTTTATATGGACGGACAAAAAGCCGCCTCAACTCTCGCCGGCACAGAAAGCCTTACCGCCCCGGTGACACTGGGTCTCGGTGCACAGAACACAGGAGTGAATTTTTACACCGGATATATTGGCAAAGTGCTGTTCTATCGGCGCGTGCTGGATTCTGCGGCACGCGATACACTGCAGAAATCGCTGATGGCGCACTGGAATATTTTATCGCGGCGCTGACCTTGTGCATACTGTGGTGCATTGCGTTGGCTCCGCCTCAAGGTGAGTCTACGTAGGCTCATTAGGTGATCTCAATGATTCATATTTGTTTTGGTGTTATCCCTTGCGTTATCATCGGTGGTTGGGCCATTGTTGCCAATGCACCAGGCGCTTGCCGTAAGCGCGGAAACAATAACTCTTTTGCGAGGTTCTTTTATGAAATTGCCTGAACGAAATTCCACGACGACATTGGATCCAGGACCTGCTGATTTCGATTCTCCCATCCTGTATGCGGGCCCAGGAAGCCGCGCCTGTTCCATCTCAATAGCCAAAGAAGGAATCCAATTTATGAAAGCCATTATCGTTAGATTTAAGCAGTCATACGTATTCGACGACGGCCTGAAGGCCATACCGGCGTTGGTTATGATGTGTGCGGCGCTGTTGTTATTCGCAACCACCGCGGGTGCTCAAGTCCGCGATCTGCCGCGTCTGCCAGCCCAACATCGCAACAGTTATTACCCCTGCAACCGCGCCCCGCTATTACCCGAAGCGGTGCTGCGTTTGCCTTATGGTGCGGTGCATGTTCACGGCTGGGTGCACAACATGCTGGTGATCGAATCCCACGGCATGGAAGGCCACATGGATGACGTGCAAAAGGGGCGCGATATTGTTGATGGCCCCGCCGATTGGTGCAATTACAACAAAACCGCCTGGACGCACCGCGGTTCCATGAGCGCCAATGGTTGGGAGGAACTGCCATATTGGTTGCGCGGATATGTCCCAATGGCATTTCTGTTAAGAAATAAACGCATGATGGCGGATGCCACCCATTGGATCCATGGCATTATGTCCACGCAGTTGCCCGATGGTTATTTTGGTCCATTGCGGCTGAAAACAGCTCATCAGGGCCTGCCGTCGCTGTGGCCCAATCAGATCATGCTGGAAGTATTGCAGGAATACTATTCGGATACCGGGGATAAGCGGGTACTAACATTAGAAACGCGCTATTTTCATTATCTTTCCACGCTTCCACCCAAGGTCTTCAGCCTCGGCTGGGGTGCGGTGCGCTGGAGTGAGGGAATTCATGATATTTATTGGCTGTATAACCGCACGGGCGATAAAGCCCTGCTTAAACTCGTAAAGACCATTAATGCCCATAGTGCCGATTGGACTGCC
>JAJYGE010000310.1:0-7998 GCA_021785155.1 Planctomycetota bacterium | reverse complement strand
GGAGTCGCCTCTTATCATGGTGTGAACTTTGGCGAAGGATTCCGCGAGCCGGCGGAATATTATGAACTGTCGCACAATAAACGTGATCTGCAGGATACGCGTAATGACTGGAAAACCATGTTCGGCCTGTATGGCCAGGTGGCCGGCGGCGCATATGGGGCTGATGAAAATGCCCGGTTTGGTTACTTTGGCCCAAGGCAGGGTATTGAAACCTGCGCCATTGTTGAAAACATGCTCAGTGATGAAATTCTCACGCGTATTTCCGGCAATCCCTTCTGGGCCGATCGCTGTGATCGATTGGCCATGAATATGCTTCCCGCAGCCGCCACAGCCAATATGAAAGCCTTGCATTATATAACCGCTCCCAATCAGATTCAGCTTGATCCGGGCAATAAGCACCCGGATATTGATGACAGCGGCACCATGTTTTCCTACAGCCCCGGACCGGTTTACCGTTGCTGTGAACATAACTTCAGCCAGGGCTGGCCGTATTACAATGAAAGTGTTTGGCTGGCCACGAGCGATAATGGTCTGCTGGCTAATTTCTACAGTGATTCAAACGTAACGGCCAAAGTTGGCAGCGGACAAACGGTTCATCTGCAGGAAACCACACGCTATCCCTTTGGCCAGAGTGCCAACTTTACCATCAAGACGTCACGGGCCGCGAAATTTCCTTTTTATGTGCGCGTGCCGGATTGGTGCCAGGGGGCGTCGGTACAAATTAACGGCAAGCCCGTACAGGTTAAAGCGGTTCCCTGCTCCTATATCCGGATCAATCGGACCTGGCATAATGGTGACGCCGTTAAACTGACCTTGCCCATGCACGTTACCGTGCACCACTGGACCAGCAATCCGCAGGCACGTAATGCGGTGTCCATCAGTTATGGCCCGCTGGCATTTTCCTTGAAGATTAAGGAAAAGTGGAAAATGTATCCCGGTGTGTCGCTTTGGCCGCACTGGGCGGTATATCCGGCTTCGCCGTGGAATTATGGTTTGCTGCTGAATTCCCAAAATCCGGCAAGCCAGTTTACGGTCATTCGTAAGCCTGGTCCGGTTCCGCTACAGCCCTGGACGCAGAAAACCGTGCCCATTGCCCTGCGTATTGAAGCCAGGCAAATACCGGCTTGGAAGATCAACAAGTTTGGCATGATCGGAAGAATTCATGAAAGCCCTGTAATCTCCCATCAACCCATACAGACCGTTACACTCATCCCCATGGGGGCAGCCCGGTTGCGCGTTTCCATGTTCCCGGTTATCGGTTCGGGACCTGATGCCCATCATTGGAGAGCGCACCGCAAGGCGGTGGCATCAGCTTCCTGGTGCAATCCGGGAGATTCGGTGCCGGCGATGATCGACGGCATAACGCCAACGTCTTCCGCCGACGTTGAAAATGTTCCGCGTTTTACGTGGTGGCCTCATGAAGGTACGCGGGAATGGGCGCAATTGACGTTCGCCAGGGTGCAAAGCGTATCGCAATGCCGGGTGTACTGGTTTGATGATCAAAGCGTCCATGGCAATTGCCGCACTCCGGAAAGCTGGAAATTGTTTTATCGGCGCCATGGACACTGGGTGCCGGTAAGCAACCCCAGCGGCTATGGGGATGCGATCAACGGGTACAACATTGTGCGATTTACGCCGGTGGCAACCGGAGCGTTGCGAATGGTTGTGCAGCTTAGGCCGCACTTTTCCGGTGGAATTATGCAGTGGAAGGTGAACTGATGTTGTCGGCCATAAGTCGGGCGAACATCTGAAATATTTCGTTAAATTATTGATAATTGTTTTGGTTTGAGGACTAAGCACAATGCGCAATGCACGAATTATGTTAACGGTATGTGTATTGGTGCTGTTTCCCTGGACGATGCAATCGCAACTGCGCGCGGCGGCGGTTTCGACCTTTCGTCCGCCGGCCGTGCCGCTGCTGACCTATGATCCGTATTTGAATATCTGGGCGGATTGCACGCATCTGGCGTATCACCCGACCAAAGACTGGGCGCGTAATGTGAAAAACCTGGTAAGTGTTATCCGCATTGATGGGCAATCGTACCGCCTGATGGGCGGCGCGCCTGCCTATCTGCCGGCGCTGCATCAGAAGAGCGTCATGGTGTGGCCGCTGCGGAGTATTTACCGGTTTGTCGGTCATGGCATTGCGTTGAAACTCACCTTTATGACGCCGCGCTTGCCTGATCATCTGGCCGCCTGTGGCCGACCGGTCACGTATATCACATGGCAGGCTAAATCCACCGATGGACACTCCCACCGGGTCCAGATTTATTACAGCACCAGCGCCGCCATCGTGGAACTCAAGCCGGACGATAAGCTTGTCGGCCAAAGCCATCGGAACGGTAGCCTGCTGATACTGAAAGCCGGGCGGAAAAATCAGGATGTGCTGCAATCCCGACCGCCGAATTTGTCATGGGGATATATCGATACCGCCGCGCCATCCAAACAGGCCAAGGGCGCTATTGGCGATGCGACAACGCTCGAATCGCAATTTGTTGCCACGGGCAGCCTGATGACCGTGGCTCAGGCTGATCTAACGCCGTTGTCGTCCACCGGCGTGCCGGTCGAGGCCATTTCCTTGGACCTTGGCACGGTGCGTGCCAAGCCCGTGTCGCGGCATGTGCTGGTGGCCTTGGATGAGCAATATTGCGTGAACCTTAACGGTACCTGGCTGCGGCCATACTGGATGCATGAGTCCTCTACCGCGTCCGCCATGCTCAACACCGCCGAAAGCCAATATGCTTCGCTTCGCAGGCAGTGTCGCGCCTTTGACCACAAACTGTGGAAAAGCTGTGCCGCGGTGGGCGGACAAAAATACGCCCAGTTGTGTGCGCTATCCTATCGGGAAGCCATCGGCATGATGGGCATGCCGGAAGATGCCAATGGCCTGCCATTGCTGATGACCGATGAAAACACCAGTGGCGGCGACATCAGCACCGTGGATGTGATTTATCCGGCGGCACCGATGTTTCTACTGCTGAATCCCGATCTGATGAAGGCGATGATGGTTTCGGTATTCCAGTTTTGTAATAAAAAATACTGGCCGCAGCCCTTTTCGATTCATGATCTGGGGGCCTATCCCAACGCCATGGGCCATATACATGGTGGTGGCGAAAACATGCCGGTGGAGGAATCCTCCAATATGATCTTGCTTACCGCTGCCATTGCCCAGGCCCAGGGGGGTAAGCATGGATTTGCTGATGCGCATTGGAAGCTGTTGACCAAGTGGGTGCATTTTCTTGCGAAGAATGGCTTTGATCCCGGCGACCAGCTTTGTACTGATGATTTTGCCGGCCCCATGGCGCACAACGCCAATCTTTCCGTCAAGGCCATCAATGCCATCGGTGCGTATGCCTATCTGTGCACCTTGCGCGGCGAAACGGCCCGCGCTGAAAAATACCACGCCTTGGCCGAGAAATTTGTCGGCCAATGGGAAAAGGCGGATATCAGTTCGACCGGCACCCATTACCGTCTGGGCTTTAAGTTTCGACATTCCTGGAGCCAGAAGTACAACATGATCTGGAGCAATGTGCTGGGGCTGCATTTATTTCCCCGCAGCGTGCAGCACAGGGAATTGAAATATTACATGACCAAAATGCAGGATTTTGGTTTGCCGCTGGACTCACGCAAACTTTACACGGAAGACCCCTGGAATTTCTTCACCGCCAGTTTGGATCCCGGATCGGTCTATTTTCACCGCATCATGGATGGCGTTTATCACTTTGCCGACCAGACCCGCAACCGCGTCGGCTTTGCGGATTTCTACTGGACCAACAATGCCCGCTGTGCCGGCATGTACGCTCGGCCAGTGATGGGGTCGGTATTCATGACGATGTTAACCGATAAAAACTTATGGCTCCGTTGGGCCGCGGCCGGCGAAAAACTCACCGGCAACTTCGCCCCGCTGCCCAATCCGCCGACATGGCGTGCGGTAGTACCGGCGGCCAGTCAAACGACTAAACCCATTCTTTGGCATTACACCATTACCAAACCGCCTGCGGGCTGGATGCAACCGGCATTTAAGGATGCCAATTGGAAGACCGGTCCGGCCGGATTCGGCACACAGGATCCGGGGGTTGAACCGAAAACATCGTGGACCACTGACAATATCTGGCTGCGCCGGCACTTTATGATGCCCGCGGGCCATTATTCGCGATTGGTGGTGTATTGCTATCATGATCAGGGAATACAACTGTACATCAACGGCGTACTGGCCACGACAGTCCGCGGTTATAGCACCAGTTATGTACCACTGGAATTAACCCCTGCGGGCAAAAAAGCTTTGCACCCGGGCCGGAATCTTATGGCCGTGCATGTGCATCAGACCGTTGGCGGCCAATTTTTTGACGCTGGGCTTAGCCAGGAGGTCGGTGGCGGTCCCATGCGGCAATGAACCTGCGGGCCTATTACCGATTTATGCCCCGAATATTGTGTTCCATCGGCAGTGCCCGGGCCACACCCGATACGAGCAAGGCTTGATCGCCGCAATGAAATTGGCAACGGATGCGGCGTATCGAGAAAAGTTTGAACGAACGCGTTAATTTTGTACCTTGTCTCTGAAAGATTTTAACCATGCCGCAATCATCGGAACGCAATGTGCTTGTCAACCGCCGTGACTTCCTGACTGCCGCCGGGGCGCTGACCGTCGCGGTAACGGCAATTGGTGCCGCGTCCGCTTCCATGTCGGAATATAACGACATAAATGACCTGCCGGATATTGCCGGCGGCGATCCGCCGCAACCCGCATTTCACGGCCCGCGCGTGGTCGGCAGCACACCGGGCCGAGAATTTCAATTTATGGTTCCCCATACCGGTGATGGCCAGGTAGCCCTGTCCGCCGATGGCCTTCCCGATGGATTAACCATGAACTCGGCCGGCCTCATCACGGGAAAAATAAGCAGTGCCGGCGAATATAAGGTTCGGCTAACTGCGGAAAGTAAACATGGCACGGCCCATCGCATCCTGCGCCTGGTGGCCGGGAATCACAAGCTGGCGCTCACGCCCCCGATGGGGTGGAATTCATGGAATGCGTATGATATTCATAACACCGCCCAGCGGACGATCGGCGCGGCTCAGGCAATGGTGCATAGCGGTCTGGCCGCCAAAGGCTTTAATTACATCAACATTGATGACGGCTGGCAAAATGGCCGTCGGGCCGATGGTGAAATTAAAACCACAGCCGCATTCGGTGATATGAAAAAGCTTGCGGATGATGTACACCGCCTGGGGCTGCGCTTTGGCATTTATTCCTCACCTGGTGCGACTACCTGCGGCGGCCACACCGGCAGCTTTGGCCATGAAGCGCAGGATGCGCAAACCTACGCCCGCTGGGGAGTGGATTATTTGAAATACGACTGGTGCAGTTATGGCGAAAAAGTGCCCAGGCATCCGGACCTGGAACAATTTATTACGCCGTATCACCTGATGCGCAGCGCATTGGATAAAGTGGATCGGGATATTATTTTCAGTCTCTGTCAGTATGGTATGGGCCACGTGTGGACCTGGGGAGGTAAAGCGCCGGTATGGGGCAACACGTATCGCATCAGCTATGATATTAACGATTCCTGGAAATCCATGTGCTCCAACGGGTTCGGCAGTGATGGCATGTTATTTCCATTTTCCGGCCCGGGGCATTGGAATGATCCCGACATGCTGGTGGTGGGATATGGTCATTTTGAAGACGGAAAGCTGCATTGGAGCAAACTGACACCCCATGAACAGCTTACGCATATCACGCTATGGTGCATGTTGGCGGCCCCGCTGCTTTTGGGCTGCGATCTGGAAAATCTCAACACGTTCACGACGGATTTGATGACCAACACCGAAGTGCTGGCGGTGAATCAGGATGAACTTGGTCGGCAGGCGCAGCCGGTGGATCGGCAGGGAACGGCCGAAATTTGGGCCAGACCGCTGTGGGACGGGACCGTGGCGGTGGCGCTGTTTAACCGCGGGGAACAACCCCGCAGCGTCAGTATTCCGGCGTGGGATATGCTCGACCCCGTACTGATGCCGGGCACAGCCGCACTACGCGGGCCGCAAGCCGTGAGGGACCTGTGGCGGCGCAAGGATTTGGGAACCATTGAAAATTTCAGCGCTAAAATTCCTGTACATAGCGCTGTAATGCTGAAAGTGGGTATGCCAAAAACCGTGGATGATTGAGGCCATACGGAATTAATGGATCAGCGACAGGAGATCGGGGCTTATGACATTTGATCGCCAACTCAAGTTTCCGGTCAAAGCCATCCGCCATATTACACTATTCCCGGAGTCACGCAGGAAAATTATGGATAATGCCAAAGGCAATCGTGCAATCAAGCACGCCGGCGATAGATGGCCACGCGTTACTGTTCAGATAACAATGTTTCGGTATTGGTGCATTTATAAGGGGTGTCCATCATGACCGTATCTCGTCGAGAAGTTCTTTTGGCAGCCGGTGCCGCGGTGGCGACAGCGGTGTTGCCCGACCAGAAATCGTCTGGGCAAATTGCCGGTGATTATTCGCATCCGGATTGGCATATCAAGCAGGCTCACCTGATGACGCGCTGGAGTCGTGACGTTTCACCGAATCATGTCTGGCCGGAATATCCGCGGCCGCAAATGGTGCGGGAACGCTGGCTGAACCTGGATGGATTGTGGAATTATCAGATTACCCACAAGGATCAAACCAATATCCCCGGCGGCCACGCGGGCAAGATTCTCGTGCCGTTCGGCATTGAATCCGCTTTGTCCGGCGTGATGAAACCGTTGCTGCCGGACCAGCGGCTCTGGTACCAGCGGGAGGTGATTATTCCGGATTCATGGAATGGCCAACGGGTGCTGCTGCATTTTGGCGCGGTGGATTGGGAAGCCACCATTTATATCGATGGCCGGCACGTCGGCAGCCATCGTGGCGGGTATGACAGCTTTAGCTTTGACATTACCAAACATGTCCAAGCGGGGGGGCGGCACAGTCTGGTGGTGTCGGTATGGGATCCCACGGATACCTGGTGGCAGCCGCACGGCAAACAGACTCTGCATCCCGGTGGATGCTCGTACACCGCTACGTCAGGCATCTGGCAGACAGTATGGTTGGAACCCGTGCCGCCGTCACATATTGAAAAGCTCAAAATGGTGCCCGATCTGGAAAAGGGCGTGCTGCGGCTGGAAATCATTGGCCGCATTGACTGTAAACCACTGACGGTCGAAGCGACAGCGCTGGAAGATAGCACGCCCGTATCCCATGTCACTGGCCCGATTGGCCAGGAATTTACGCCTGTCATCCGTGACAACCTGGTAAAGTTTTTCAAGGCCCGGTCAAGCTGGGTTTCCACGGAATTGGAGTTGCCCATTGCCAATCCGAAGCTCTGGTGGCCGGACCACCCGTATCTTTATAACTTGAAAGTCTCACTAACGGATGATCAGGGAAATACATTGGATTCGGTAACCAGCTATTTTGGAATGCGCAGTTTGAAAGTCGGCCACGACGCATTGGGCAATACCCGCGCCATGCTCAATGGCAAGCCCATGCTTATGCCGGGATCGCTGGATCAAGGCTTCTGGCCTGATGGTGTGTATACCGCCCCGACGGATGAAGCTCTGAAATTCGATATTGCCACGGAGCGGCGACTCGGCTTCAATACCGTGCGCAAACATGTGAAAGTTGAAATGCAGCGATGGTACTACTGGGCTGACAAGCTCGGTCTGATGGTTTTTCAGGATATGCCGACGGGGAACGACGGTAATCCCTGGACCGACCGTCCGACATCACCAGAAGCGGCGGCCCAGTGGGAAACCGAAGTGCGCAATCATATTGAACAACTGGGCAATCACCCGTCGATTATCTGTTGGATTATGTTCAACGAAGCATTTGGCGGTTTTGATTACATCCGCAACGCGCGGTGGGCGAAACAGCTCGACCCCAGCCGATTTGTGGATGAGTCCAGCGGATTCCCCTGGCACGGCGTCGGTGATGTTCGCGATTGCCACGGTGGCGTGGCACCCAAGTTCCGCCACCAATTC
>JAJYGE010000079.1 GCA_021785155.1 Planctomycetota bacterium | reverse complement strand
CTTTATTGGTCTAAATGCCAATTCCGTGCCGTTGGTGAAAAAAAGCACCCAACGGTGCAGCGGCAGGGGGTGACTATATTTGGCGGTTTCTTTTGAAAGCGGCATTTGACTGTTTTTTTGCAGCAGGACGCCCTGTACAAGGTGTGATAGCCACAGGGCAGCCAAAAGTTATAGCTAGGGCCGGGCGGAATTATCGTTGGTGTTTTCTGGTTATCTGACGCTGGATTGCGTATAATAATCTCCGCGCGGGAACGGGCGGCGGGAGCCGATGGCTTGGGTTCGTCGGTCGTGGTTTATAGAGGTTCTCAGCGGATTGCATGATGAAGATTGATCCACGTTTTCAGATTGAGTCAGGACCGGAAATCTTCGGCGGGTCCGAATTGCTTTTAAAGGGCTGCCTGGAGACACCGGGTGGCGTTGCGCTGCTTACGGGTTATCCTGGCTCGCCTTTGGCCGGCTTTTTTGATTCCTGCCATGATATTGCGGCACTACTGAAGGAAAAAGGCGTTTGCGCCAAAATGGCCAATAATGAGGCCATCAGCGTTGCCATGCTCAATGGTGCCCAGATGGTGGGGGTGAAGGGTATTGCGGTATTTAAATCCGTCGGCTTGCATGTCGCGGCTGATGCGCTGGCTTTGGGTAATCTTTCCGGTATACCGCACCCCAGTGGGGGAGCGCTGGTGGTTTCCGGTGATGATCCGTGGAGTGACTCTACGCAGGTTCCCGCCGATTCGCGTTTTCTTTTCGAACATCTGCGTGTGCCGGTGCTGGAACCGGCAACCTCCCAGGAACTTAAAGACTGGGTACCGCATGGTTTTGATCTTTCTGTTGCCTCGAAATTGTACATCGGCATGATGGTGACCGTGGCCATCGCGGATGGTGGCGGCACGGTGGAATGTCGCCCCAACCACTGGCCCACCATCAGCACCAATGATCGCATCGCCATTGAAACCGGAAAAATTCCGGTCGAAACGACGGTGCTTCTGCCACCTCGAAGCTGGCGGCAGGAACTGACATTTAATGACCGTTTTGCCGCACTGTTATCGCGTTGCAGGCAACTGGGTTTATCACGAATTCTGTATCCCATTGAACGCAGTTGGCGCGGGGGCCGATCACAAAAAGCTCCGGTAGGATTTATCTCGTCCGGGCCATCGCACATGCTGCTGGTTCATGCCCTGCAGGAAATGGGCCTGCTGGGACATTTTCCCATGCTCAAACTGGCGATCAGTTATCCGGTAGATACAACGCTGGTAAACCAACTGGCCGAAATGTGTGAACGCATTATCGTCGTGGAAGAGCGCCGCAGCTTTATTGAACGACAGGTGACAGATCACCTCGCGCAGCTTCGGCAGCTTGCCCCGAATAATCCGGCGGTTGGCACGCACATTTGGGGTAAAACATTCCCCAACAACCGTCCTGGCATTCCCGCCACGCGCGGTTTGCATCCATCGATTCTTATCGAACTGCTTACCGGCTTTCTGCGCGATACGCCCAATATTCCCCATGAGCTTTCCAATGGCCGGCTGACCGAAGAATTGGAAACCATCGCCATGGCCAATAGTTCCAAGGTGGATGTGGCCATTCGCACGCCGGCGTATTGTCCCGGTTGTCCGCATCGCGACTCTTCCAGCGCTTTGCTGGAAATTCGCGGCAATTTTCTCAATGCCCAATACATGCAGCAACGCTACGGAAAACCCGCCATGGACCTTGTGGCGCACGGTGATACCGGCTGCTATACCATGATGATGTTTGAGCCTAATAAGCCGTTGATGCACAATTACAGCGGCATGGGCCTTGGTGGCGCCACCGGCGGGGGAGTAGACCCGTTTATCACCAACAAACAAATTGTGTTTATGGGTGATGGAACGTTTTTTCATTCCGGCCAGGTGTCCATTGCCAATTCCATTAATCAGGGCCAGGACATTACCTACATTATTCTGGAAAATGGCACCACCGCCATGACCGGGCATCAGCCCAATCCGACTCTCCATGAGGATATCACCGGATCAACCGTCTTAGCCCATAGTATTGAACGCATTGTCCGTTCTTTAATTCCCGATGCCGCCGGTACACTGCAAATAAAGGGCAAAGATGGCCGTGATGAGCCGCAGGCCCGGGTATTTCGTGTGAACCCCGCCGAGCGGGATAAATATAAAGAACTGCTGGAAACGGTGATTCTCCAGGACGGCGTGAAGATCATCATCGCCGATAAAGAATGCGGCATTACATTTAATCGCCGCAAGCACCGCGCGGAAGTGCAGGAGAAAAAAGAGCATGGCTTTATCCGTTCCAAAGCGTACATGAATATTACCGATGAAGTCTGTGAATACTGCCTGGAGTGCACCAACCAGACCGGCTGTCCGGCACTGAAGGTTTCACAGACTGATTACGGTCCGAAAATTCAAACCGACTTTACCACCTGTGTAAACGATGGCGCCTGTTCTCGGATTGATGCCTGCCCGAGTTTTGAGCAGGTCATTGTCACACGCAAACGCCCACCGCGGATGCCCGATGAAGTGGTGGACCTCACCGGCATGCCCGAACCTCCGATGATGAAAATGGGCGAGCAATGGCGCTGTTATCTCGCGGGCGTCGGTGGCATGGGCATTGGCGTGGCCGGTGAAATTCTGGTTCGTGCTGGCCATAAAGAAGGCTATCAGATTGCGTTTGTTGATAAAAAGGGTCTGGCGATCCGGAACGGCGGCGTATTTAGCCAACTGCTTTTTTCCCGCCAGAGCGTGCAAGGCTCGGCTATCACGCCTTATGGCAAGGCCGATCTGCTTATTGGCGTGGACGCTCTGGAAGCGGCCCGGGCCATTTCACCGAAAGACAATCTGCGCGTCGCATCGCCAAAATACACCCACGCGGTCATTAACACCGGAAAAACTCCCACTATTTTAACCTTGCTGGGACGGGAAGATTTTTCCCCGGAACAGATGGCTGAAATGATTAAGGTCCAGTGCAAACCGGGGCAGTTTTTCAGCTTTAATGTCGGTGATTTGTGCGAACGTCTGCTGGATTCCAAACTTTACGCCAATATTATGATGCTCGGCGTGGCCTACCAGCTCGGTTTTATTCCCGTTTCTTATAAGAGCATTACCTGGGCCATTCGCC
>JAJYGE010000171.1 GCA_021785155.1 Planctomycetota bacterium | reverse complement strand
GGGTAAGTTGCCCAAGTTGGGCAAGTTGATGGGAGCGTTGATTTTAGCGGGTGTGGCTCAAGTTGCCCTAGATGTCCAAGATGTTTTGCCCCCCCAGGGGGGGGCAGCATTTAGTGTTGAGAAGTTAGGAGTTAGAAGACTTTGCGAATTTCAAGGTGCTCAAGATGCTCAAGTTCGGGGGCAAGGTGCTCAAGTTGAGCATGTGGATGGGAACGTTGATTTGAGCGGGTTTGGTTCAAGTTGCTCTAGATGCTCAAGATGTTTTTGGTCCCCCAGGGGGGCGGCGGCCGCAGAGCAAGTGAGTAGGTGAGAGTTGAGCAGTAGAGCACATACCGGCAACGAGCAACGAACAACGAACAACAGGGAGCGCGCGGTGTGGGCGCGGGCGTCGCTTTTTCACTGGGTAGATAAGCGATCCTCATGGCTGAGACGGAGCCATTGACGCGGGAGCTATTTACTTGTCAAAGAACGATGCTCAGGCTGGTCTGAACAGTTCAATACAAAGCTATAGACGTTGCCGGGAGGGGATAATGGATTGGGCGAGTACGCAGGAGTTGGAAGTTAGAATGCAATGGAGAGATAAAGATTAGTAGCGGTGGATATCGGGATAAACTACGAAACGACGGGGCAGGGTGATCCATCCCGGCGCGCACGGGATAAACTTCTTTTGCGGACTGGCAGAGATTTCACGACGATTGGCCGCAGAGATAACCGAGGGCACCGGGTTCACGGCACTACGGAAATATTTGAACCACGTGTTAGCGGACGTAGGCGGAGGGCGGCGATGGACGGATTCACCACAACGGGGCAACGGCATGAAGGTGCGACGGGGGACCAGGCTAGTGTTTTTTCGTTGCCGGGCCGGATTTCGCGGCACCGGCGGTTATGGATGTGGCTACGGCCTTGGCCGTTTGACTGGGAGGCGACGGCATCCTGGGCTTCGCCGGCGACGCCGATTCTGTGATCGCAATGCGTGGGCGAGCGGGGATCGCGGAGAGATTAGCGCGTTTTTCCGGTGCTTTCGGTTTTCCAGCGTCTGCCATGGTTTTCTCCAAGAAATATTTCGCCGGCCGTCAAGGTCAATTTACGCCGCTGCGAGATCCCGTGGAGTTCGTACTACTCGGGGCGGCTGTCGCGGGCGGTTGCACCATCGGCTTTGGCAGCGCAACCCTCGGTTTCGGGGGCGTCGCGGACCTTTCGTCGTGGGCGACTCGTGGGCGCATCGTGCTGGCGGAGTAGTTGAAGGTGCCTTCCTCCGCGTATTTTATTGGCTGATCTTGTTCTGTCATGTTTGTCTCCATAGGAACCACCATTACAGATTAATCCATGCGAACGCCAGCAGCAAGAGCACGCCAATGGCCAGTGTCACCAGGGCAACAACATTCAGACACTCGATTTGGGCCTCCCGGCGGAGCACGCTCTTGTCTTCCGAATATTTGAGGCGGTATTCCTCCGGATTATCCCGGATATTCTGGTCGGCGGTTTCAATTGCCTTCTTGTTTGCCGAATACGTAAGATGAAAGTTTAGCAGAACGCAGCCTGCGGAGCAGGCCAAGCAGCACCACGAAGAAAGCAGGACAAGTACGCAGGCGGGTTTCGGTCCAAGTCTACCGAGAATGCTGATTGAAAGAACCAAGGCTCCGCCTGCTCCCGCCAATACATATTTGTCGAAGAGGGCTGCCGAGCTCTGCCGCGCTGTTTCAAGCTGGCTACGGTGCTCTTCGTAGGCCTTGAACCGGTCATTACTCACCACAGCCAACCGCTGGTCCGAAATTTCAGGGGATACCGCGCCGCCGACCGAAGCTTCCTTGTCATCATGTCGCATGCAAATATCCTAACATGAAGTCCGTCTAATTCAATAGCGTCTGCCGGCGCAATGCAATTTGGACGCTGGCCAGTGGTGCCACTCTTGCCTTACAATCCGCTATGTTCGAGATGATCGGGAGTTATTCAATGCCCAAACGTGCCGCTTCCAAAACGCAGACTGCCGGAACCGCGCAAACGGCTATGTCAGATTATCGCCACGCGGCGAAGCGTAAAAACAATCCACCCGCCAAGATCGCCGCGGAGGGCGTCGTTCCCGCGATCCCCAAGGCGCAATATGCGTACAACCCGCATTTGCCACCGGTTTTGCGTTTTGATACTACCGGCGAATCAGATCAACTTCCAGAATTGCTGCAAACCGCGCAGCAGCGCCCGCTTACAGAGGATGAAGCCCGGCAGCTTGCCGGCGCGATAAAAAATGCCCAATCACCATGGTTGGAATGGACCGCCAAACGTGAAATGGCCGGATTTTCCGTCGATCCCGTGGCCCTGCACATTCATGATCGCATCAGCACGCAGGCGATTTTGAAAGTTGCGGCCCGGCAGGATATTGAAAAATCCCTTTTTGCCGATCCGGAAATGGAATACCGCGAAGCGGTTCAGTTTTATAAACACGATGTGGATTGGGCCAACCGGATGATTCTGGGCGATTCATTACAGGTGATGAGTTCACTGGCCCGGCGTGAAGATTTGGCCGGCAAAGTGCAGATGATTTACATGGACCCGCCTTATGGCATTAAATTCGCCAGCAATTTCCAGCCCGAAGTTGGCCGGCGGGATGTAAAGGATAAAGATCAGGATTTAACCCGTGAACCGGAGATGGTCAAAGCGTATCGCGACACCTGGCATTTGGGAGTACATTCGTATCTGACTTATCTGCGTGACCGCATGATTGTGGCCAGGGAGTTGTTGGCCGACACCGGCAGTATTTTCGTGCAGATCAGCGATGAAAATCTCCACCATGTGCGGGAGATTATGGATGAGGTTTTCGGAGCGGAGAATTTCTGCTCTCTCATAACCTTTGCCAAGACCACGGGCCAATCGAGCGATCTGCTGCCATCCACCTGCGACTACCTGCTATGGTACGCCCGTTCACGTGGCTCGCTACGGGCGAGAAGGCTTTACTGGCAGCGGAATCCAGGCGAATCCGGCGCGTTGGAGTTCAAGCTTCTGGAATTGCCGAACGGGGAGGCCAGAGAGTTTATCGCGGGCGCATCGGGGAGGTGTTTCGCCACAGGCGGTGTTGTTTCGACGGGTGCTGGTGCCCCGGAGGAGAGGCAAATCATCGTCGGCGGCGCAATCCGGCTCGATTGCGGGATGAACAGGCACTGGAAGGCGTCGGTGCCTGGAATGCAGCGGCTTTGGAGGTCCGAGAGGTTGGTCGCTCGTCCGGGGTTGCGGATATACAAACGCTATTTTAACGACTTTCCTCTTGCGGGAATGGCATCTGTTTGGACAGATACGCGCGGCGAAGTCGACATGCTCTACGCCGTCCAGACCACAAATAGGGCAATTGAGCGTTGCCTCCTCATGACCACCGATCCCGGCGATCTGGTTTTGGATCCCACCTGTGGCAGCGGTACTACCGCTTATGTCGCCGAGCAGTGGGGCCGCCGCTGGATTACCATGGACACCAGCCGCGTGGCCATCGCCATCGCCCGCCAGCGTTTGTTGACCGCCAAATATGATTTCTATAAATTCAAAGACCCCGCCACAGGTACCGCAGACGGATTTATTTATAAAACCGTTCCGCACATTACGCTAAAAAGCATCGCCCAGAATACCGCCCTTGACCCGATTTTCGCCAAACATGAGCCGATTCTGGATGCGAAACTTGGCCTTTGTAATTCCGCCTTGGCCAAGGTGTCCGCTGCGCTGCGGCAAAAGCTGGAGCACAAGTTGCTGGTCAAGCAGCAGCGTGACGGCAAAAAATCCATTACCGATGGTGACCGCCGCCGGTTGATATTGCCGCCCAATAACCGTGACCGCTCGGAGGCGGCGAAAAAACGCGCCACCGTCGATCTGGATGTTTCCACCTGGTACCACTGGGAGGTGCCATTTGATACGGATCCGGACTGGCCAACAGATTTGCAGCAGGCGGTAACGGCATATCGCAACGCTTGGCGGGCGAAAATGGATGAGGTTAATGCATGCATTCAGGCCAGCGCCGGGCAGGAAGAACTGGTGGATCAGCCGGAGGTGGTGCGAAACGTGGTGCGCGTTTCCGGGCCGTTTACCGTGGAAGCGGTGCAGCCGCCGGAAATGACACTGGGCGATGCTGCCGCGCTGGCAGAGCCGGAGCCGGGTTTTGGTGACGCGCCGGAATCAGCGGGGCCGACCTGGGGCGCAAGGATGGTGGAGCCGCGGCCTGATCTGGAGGTGCAGAATGCCACCGCCTATCTGCACAAAATGCTGGCGCTGTTAAAGGCCGATGGCGTGCGCTTCCCCAATAACAAGCAGATGACTTTTACGCGGCTCGAGCCGTTGTTTGACTCCGGTGCCAGCGATAGCATTCATGCCGAAGGGGCGTGGCAGGCGGCGGCGGATCAGGCAAATAGTGGAGTTGGGGAGCAGGTGGCCACCGCGGCGACCGTCGGCGTGGTCTTTGGCCCACAATATGGCCCGGTGACCGCAAAAATGGTGGAGGAAGTTATTAAGCCCGCCAGCCGGCGCTATGACGACTTGGTTATCGCTGGTTTCAGTTTCAGTGCCGAGGCCCAGGCTATTATTGATGAAAATCCGCACCCGAAGTTAAAAATTCACATTGCCCATATCCGCCCGGATATCAATCCCGGTATGGATGGCCTGCTGAAAAACCAGCCCGGCGGCCAATTATTTACCGTGTTCGGTCTGCCGCGAATCAGGGTCACCGGCCCGGATGGCAACGGCCAATACACGGTGTGTATGGAAGGCGTGGACATATACAATCCGGTTGATAATTCCATCACCTCGTCCGGTGCCGACAAAGTGGCCGCCTGGTTTTTAGATGGTGATTATGATGGCCGGACATTCTGCATCACGCAGGCGTTTTTCCCGGATCGCGACGCCTGGGAAAAGCTCGCCCGGGCGCTGAACGGCAAAAACGGCGTAATCGACGCCGCCCGCTTTGAAGCCTTCTCCGGCACCGTAAGCCTGCCGTTTCCAGCCGGGAAACACAAACGCGCTGCGGTAAAAGTGATCGACCCACGGGGTAATGAAGTCATGAAGGTGGAGAGGCTGGAGTAGGCCAGTAAGGAAAGCCGGTCGGGAATCTCCGGCCAAGAAGGGGTAAACAGTTGGATTTACGCGATCCCGTTCATAATTTTATCCATTTAACCGACGAGGAAAGGAAACTCCTCGACACGCCGCCGTTGCAGCGCCTACGTGGTATTCGACAACTGGCTATGGCCAATCTGGTCTACCCTGGAGCGTTGCACACACGATTTGACCACTCTCTCGGCGTTATGCATGTGGCCGGTCTGATGGCTAAGCAATTAGACATCAGTGAAGAGGATATCCGGACCCTGCGTCTTGCCGCGTTACTGCATGACGTTGGCCATGGCCCCTTCAGCCATGTTTCAGAGGCCGCGCTGGAACTGTACGCCGACAAGACCGCAATCTCTGCCGCCAAGAAAAAGGAGAAGATACACGAGCTTGTGACCGCCAGGATCATCTGTGGGAATTCGGAAATTAAACGGCTCATCGGTGACGACAGTCCGCAGAAGATAGTGAAGTTGCTCAGCGACGGGTACGGCGAGCCGGCCTTGAAATCGATCATTTCCGGGCCGTTGGACGCGGATAAGCAGGATTACTTGCTGCGGGATAGCCGATTCTGCGGTGTCCAGTACGGTGTTTTCGATATCCACCAATTGCACCGATCACTGCTTTTATACGGGCCGAAGGATGAGCGGCAGCTCATGATTAACGCCGACGGAGTTCATGCGCTCGAACAATACGTCATGGCCAAGTATTACATGACCACCAATGTGTACCGGCATCGGGTGCGCCTCATTACGGATCAGATGATCGTCCGGGCTATTAAACTCGGTTTTGAGGAAGACCGGGTTCCCGAGTTGCGGCGGTTGTTCAAATTCGATGGTAGCGAAGACTTCGTGGCAAATTATCTCCAATGGGATGACGCGCGATTCATGGTGGAGTTCTGCCTGAAGGCTCCGACGACAGCTTGCGGTAAGATGCTCGAAGCCCTGCGGTCGCGGCTGCTGCATAAGCGCATTTTTCAAGCGCAAATATCGGAGTTCGGTGAAAACGCCCGGGAAAATATCAAACGCCTGTCCGAACCTGGCGCGGTGAAGTTGAGGGGCAAAGTCGAATCCGCGGTGGCGAAGATCGTGAAAGGGCGAAAAAGATTTAACGGTAAGTTCGGCGATGACGCTTTGATTCTGCACGCGTTCACTATAAAATCTGTCAGGGAATCATCGAGGAACGACGAATCCGGTATGATGATTGCCGGAATAGGTGCCCCGGTACTTTTCGATCAGAAGTCAAACTTGTTTGGCTCGATGAACGAAAAAATGGGTGAGGCCTATTGCGAGGTATACGCGCCGGTGCTGTGGGACTCATCGACCGAGCGGAAGCAGGTGGTCAAGGAAATTCGCGACGAGATATTCTCAACAATTAATGATCTCGTTGAAACTGACAAGATGAAAAAAGGAGCCATGCCATGAACGCGTATGATTTTGTCCAACTGACACTGCTTGCCATCGGGGGAGAAATTCACGGTAAAACCAAGTTGCAGAAGACGGTCTATTTTCTGGGCATCATGACCGGTGAACTGGATAACCTTGGTTATGGACCTCATTTTTATGGTCCCTATTCCGCCGATGTTGCAGACGCGACGGGGCAGTTGCACGCGCTTGGCTTCCTGGACCGCAATACGGTGCAGACGGGCATGCAAGGCTCTTTCGGATTTGAAGCAACGCGGTACGACTTTACTTTTACGGACGCTGGTCGTCGCGTGGCGGAGAAAAAAAGCGAATCGCACGCGGAATTCTGGGAGAATCTTCAGGATGCAGTTAAAAAACTTAAGCAGTCCGGCGACATTGACTATATGAAAATGTCCATCGCCGCGAAGGCTTACTTTATGCTCGGTGAGAAAAACGGCCCTGCTAGGTCTGACGAGTTGGCTGCGCTGGCCCCGCGCTTTGGCTGGGAGGTTACAGAAAAACAGGTTGCTGAGGCTGTCGAATATCTGCGTAAGCTGGGGCTGGTTAAAGGACGTCGCCAACCCTGATCAGAGAAATCGCATTTCCCCCGCGGCTCGGCCCATTTGGAGCTAACGATGACCGACCACGAAATCTCCCAATTGTTCAGGGAAAAGTTCCAGGCACTCATGCGAGAGTCTGTGCCCGCAGACAAACTGGAATTTGATTACGCGGATCCAGCCCATGACCCCGGCGGAACATACGCGGTGGATTCGCGGATCATCGGGGCTAAGGGTGACTGGTTTGTATTCGCAGTGGCCAATAATGACCAGTGTCGGAATGCCACGATCACCTGCTACCACTTTGAGAAACTCAAGCGGCCCTTCTCCGGGGTAGTGGTATACGAAAATCAGGAATCGCTGGCCAGTCGGGCATTGGCGCAGATATCTGATGTGGTTGGTAAGCAATTTTCGTCTCTGGGGCAACGCGACCGGATCAAGCAATTTATAAACACGGATGTCTTGGCTGGCTAAAATAATCACGCGCGTGAAAGGAAGTAATATGGCAACAGCTACCAGGAGACGAATACCAAGGCGATTAATGATAGAGCCATTGCTCGAAGCGGTATGGGAATTGCGGTTCGAAGGCGCTACTGCGGCCGGCGGGGCGTTATTGGGAACACTCTTTGAAAAGATCAAGGCCCAAGGCGAAAACGTGAGCATCGAGGCGCTGCCGCTGGCATCGGTCCCGAGTAACGTGCGCGAAGCCCAGGAACAATTCCGTTATGCCCCCACCACAGTGTTGCGCTATAGAAACCATGCCATTTTCGTCGGAGATCGCTGCGCCGCGCTAAGTGTGGTGCGTCCTTACCCCGGTTGGCAGGAATACGAAAAAAGCATATCGACCCTTGCAGGGTGGTTGCGCGACTCCGGAATGCTCAAAACAGCGGAGCATAGCACGCTAAAATATCTGGATTTCTTCGATTATAGGCCCGAGGAGGTGTTCAAAAAACTGCGGACGGATATTCGCTTGGGTGGCATTAAGGCTAGTCCAGGCGAATTTCAGATGCAAGCAAAGGTGGAAAAGAGCGGCCTCGCAGGTACAATACGTATTATGAATCCAACGTCTGTCGCGGTTGAGGGGCGGGTTCGACAGGGCCTTGTGACCGATATACAGATGGGTTGGGGGAATCAGGGATCGCAGGATTTCTGGGCGGGTTTTAACAATCAGCTACGCAAGGCGAAAATTGCTTGCCACGAGCTGTTTTTTGGTTTGTTGACTGAAGAAACGATTAAGGCGCACAAGCCGGTTTATGAGGATTAATGCATGACGCATACATCCATGAGTTACCAGTCTGAAATGGACGGAATGTACCATCCGGTCGTAAGTCTGGGGTTGGCGCAGGTGGTTCCGTTTGCGCCGTCAGCTTCCATCCGGCCGGACCTTCCAAGTCAAAGCTACCTCCCAAGTGTGGCTGGTTATGTCGGCGCAGGCAATGTTGGTAGTGGAACGCGTGTCCTTGCTTTCGGTGGCGGGGTGTATGCCGCTGCCGGGCAAGAGTATGCAATCGGGGGACTTGACGCCAGCGCGGCAGAGCGCGATCCGTGGCTGGAAAAATTTGACCGTTTCCTCAACAATCTTCCCGAGGTGGGGCATAAAGTGGACAGCACGCGCAAGAGCATCTATTAAGCCGGGGGGGAACATGAAGATTTTGCTGGACGCCAACATGATTGTTGGTCTATCGGAGAAAGTCCGCCGCCCGATTGTTGCGAAAGCGATCAGGAAGGTACGTGCGGACGGTCACCAGATGTTCGTTGTCCCGCAAGTCATCTATGAGTTTTGGGTCGTGGCGACGCGCCCGGCGAAAAGGAACGGCTTGGGAATGTCGACGGCAATAGTGGTTCCGCTGGTCGGGCAAATTCTCGAAATGTTCAAGCTCCTGGACGATCCGGGCGGCATTTACGGCAAATGGTTGAATATCGTCACGGCGGAGAAGGTGCTGGGCAAACAGGCACACGACGCGCGGCTTGTTGCAGCCATGGTGGTGCACGGATTGGACGCAATCATGACGCAAAACGGCAGGGATTTTAAGCGGTACGCGGGAATCCGAATTATTGATCCCCGGCACGCCACTTTGACGTCACCTTGGGTGAATGGTTGTGCCTATCGGCTGATTGCTACTATTTTTCCACCGAGGTAAGGACGAATAACTTGCACGCTTCTTCAAGCCCTGATCCGCCCGAATCCACAGATGATCAGCAATGGGTGGTCGCATATTACGACTTGTTGGGCATAAAGCAGGAGATGCGCGATTGGAGCAGCCCACAAAGCACCTGCGGTAAAATCGCAGAGTTTCGCGGTATGCTGACGGACCCCTTGCTGTCAGCTGTCAATCGGAACCTCGACCAGCGCGCGCGGAATACGCCGAATATAACGGAAACGCGGGAGTGCGGGTTCATAACGTTCGGTTTTGCTGACACGGTGGTCATCGCGTCGCCCCTGGTGAACCGTTTTGGCGTTCCGCAGCCAATGGCGCTGTCAATATTATTGATGACAATGTTTCCGCTAACAGCGGGGCTACTTGAGCGTGGTATATTATTCCGCGCGGGGGTCGAACTGGGAATCGCACAGGCTATCCCGCCAGTGGACGGTTATTTCCATGTGTCTGGATCAAATGAACAGCCGGGGGAACACGGGCGATTTTCCAAAGGCGACATTGCGGGGCCTGCGTATATAGCCGCTCACGACCTCGCTTCACGTTCAGAGTCGCCGCCGGGCATATTTCTCGGACAAAACGCCGCCACACTGTTGCACGAGGCCGCGAGCGGCAACGGAAGATTCCGGAGGGTGTGGGTCGCCAATGCAATGCACACGCTTGGCATGTTGATGAGGCTTGATAGCAAGGATAATTTTGTATTGAGCACGGCCGGAGATACATGGGCGGTCGACTTTGCCAGATTAGGAGCGACGGGCGCGGACGCAGGGCATCCGATCTACAGGCAAACGCAGAATAAGCTATGTGCGGGCTACCAATGGGTTCAGGAATCGCTTAAGAAAGACATGAAGGATAACGTGCGCTGGAAACTGCAGTGGCTGAAAAATTATCTCGAAAGTCGCGGCATCGGCGGGAGCAGCCCGTGATCGAGGGCGTCGCCAGATACAACGCTGGTTGCAGGGGTGACCGCACTGGACCACCAACCCTCGCAGGTTCTCGAAACTCCGGTAGAATACCCATGTCGTAACATGGAACAGGATGTAGCTATGCCTCAGCACACAGAAAAGCGAATCCCAAAACGGCTCAGAAAAGAGCCGCTGCTCGAAGCGGTTTGGGAGTTGCGTTTCCAAAGCACCGCCGACACGGTGGAGAACCTGCTTTCTGGGATAATCTACGAGCAGATGCGAGAGTTCTTTGCTCCACCTGTGCGGCTACCCGCCGCCGACATTCCGCTGGCCGCCCGTACCCAACAGCCAGTTCTGAATTACACGCCGATGTTCCGCTTTGGCGGGAAAAACGAGAATACCTGTTACGACATTCAGGTTGGGCCGCGTGCGATCACGTTGAATTGTCGGCGGCCATACGCAGGTTGGGGAAAATTTAGACCCGAGATTATGAAATTTGCTGGGGTTGTGCGGAAAACCGGATTGATCTCAGCAGTAGAGCGTTTTTCCCTGAAATATGTGGACCTGATCCCCGCCGCCGCGCCGGATTATTTAGCCCCGCTTAGGGGGGATTTCAGAGTCGGGGCCTATAACCTGGGCCTTTCGCCCCTGCAGGTACAATCGCAGCTTGCCGACGGTAATTTTATCCACGCCATCACACTGCTGGCCCCGGCTCGTGTGCAGGCTGAACAAATGACCGCCGAGGGGCTTCTCATTGATATTGATACCATTTTCCCGGCAACATCGGAGGAATTCTGGGATGGATTTGAATCACGACTGGACGCTGCGCATGACTCCAACCATGCACTGTTTTTTGATATACTGAAGCAGGAAACCATTGACCTGCTAGAGCCGGAATATGATTAGGGAGGTGTGCCTTAATGACTGCTATTAATACACTTACGCACTACGATCTCGTTGGGCGATTTCCTTTCGAGCCGCTGAGTTCCGCGTATGCGGGTGCCCTTCCAATACCCATTCAATGGACAATGGATCGACGCAGCGGTGCTAAACGGATTGTTATCCAGTGGCGGGATCTGAACGTTCAAAGATGCGAGATTCCGGATGCCCCCAATGGATTTTGGCTGGCGCACACGCTCGATCAGCTCGCCACCGCACAGGGCATCCCGGAAGTGTCCGACGTTGACCGCATCAGAGGTACCTGGCCACAGGATGACCTTAGTGACGGTTTTGATGTCGCTTTGCGCCAATGGCGTAGTCAGGATGCGGAGCGCCGCCAATGATCCGTATGGCCGTCGATACTGATGTATACAGTTTTGTACTCAAGGATAGCCCGGAGGCTCAGCGTTTTGCTGAGCCACTGCGTGAATGTCAAATTGTGTTGTCATTTCAAACGGTTGCAGAGCTCTTCAAGTGGACGGTTGTCAGGAACTGGCAGCCGCCGCGAATCACTCAGTTGGAGGCCGCACTGCACCTTTGTATTATCGCCCCCTATGACCGGGATTTGGCGTGGGTTTGGGCGCGGATAACCGGTCAATGCCATAGAAAAGGGAGGCCCATCTCTGCTGCTGACGCCTGGGTCGCTGCGGTGGCCATCCGTTACAATATCCCATTACTAACTAACAACCATCGACATTACCAAGCGGCCGAAGAATATTGCGAATTGAAACTCGTTGAGGTTCCGGATCGCAAGAACACCCAATAATATTAAGGGAAATTCGCAAATGTCCGCAATCAGAAACAATATATCCCAAGGGCTTCCCATTCAACCTGTCTCCGCCCCCATTCTTTCCAGCCCGTACACGGAACCAACTACGCATTGGCATTATGACCGCGAAACCGGCGAACCCACTAAAGCCGCTGGCCGCCGCCCGGCACGTTACTGGTATAAAACGCGGGAGCAGGCCGCGGGGCAAGGGGCGCTGGAGTTGCAGGAGGGGCAGGATGATCTGGCCAATATCAATCAGATTCGGGATGATGTTCGGCGATGGCGCAACACTGGCTATGAGGGCGTAACGCCCATCACGCGCGAACTGCTGCAATTCTGGAGCAATCCCAAACGCGAACGGCGTCTGTTTTTCTGCCAGTTGGAGGCGGTGGAAACCGTTATTTACCTCCGGGAAGTTCTTGCCGCGGGCCGGCTTCCCCGCTTCAAGCCAGCGTTTTCGCCCACCGCGCTGCCCGGATTTATCGATCCGCCATCCAATCCTGATCTGCTACCGTTGACGCGTATGGGCTGCAAAATGGCCACCGGCTCTGGTAAAACCGTGGTCATGGCCATGCTGATTGCCTGGGCGTTCTGCAACCGGGGCCGCAACCAATCTGACCAGCGATTCCCCGACGCGGTACTGGTTTGCTGCCCGAACCTGACCATTAAAGAACGCCTGCAGGTGCTACGGCCTGAGAATCCTGATAACTATTACTTGGCTTTCAACATGGTCCCGATTAAATTTCTACCGCTGTTGAACCGCGGGCGCGTGCTGGTAACCAACTGGCACGCTTTCGCTCCCAAAAGTGAGCACACCGAGGGCGACCGAACGTACAGCGTCGTGGATAAAGGAGATGAAACTGCGGAAGCCTTTGCCCGCGACCGCCTCGGTGAACTCTTTGACCGCATGCCCGTTATGGTGCTCAATGATGAAGCGCACCATTGCTATAGGCCCAAGCCACTGGAAGAAAAGCTGACGGGTGAAGAAGCCCAGGCGGTGAGGGCTGACGCCCAGGAGGCCACGGTCTGGATTGAGGGGCTGGACCGCATCAATAACGCCCCGCCATTGAAAAAAGCCGGGATTACCTTTTGCGTTGACCTTTCCGCGACACCGTTTTATCTTTCCGGCAGCGGCCATACCGAAGGCAGCCCTTTTCCATGGCTGGTCAGTGATTTTGGCCTTGTGGACGCTATTGAAAGCGGAATCGTAAAAATCCCACGGCTACCGGTTTCTGATACCACTGGCCGGCCCGAACCACGTTATTTCCGTCTCTGGAAAGAAATTACAGATCGTCTTCAGCCGGGCGAAAAACTTCCGGGCCGCCAGGGAAAGCCGAAACCGGAGGTCGTTTACCGCGAAGCCCAGGCCGCCTTACTGCAACTTGCGGGTGAATGGAAACAGCGCTTTGAACAAATTGCCAACGCCACGCCCGGCAAGGACACCACACCCCCGGTATTAATTATCGTTTGCGATAACACCGACATCGCCGAGCTGTTTTACCGCAAAATCAGCGGCGAATCGCAGGAATCTGTTGTCAGCGCCGCCGACGCGCAGGCTGCGCTTGACGCCGCAGCCCAGACCGGCGATACCATTGACCCCTCTGAGACCGACGATGATGCGGAATTACCACTGGCCGTCGCCACAGCAAAAAAGAAACCCGAAAAATCAAAAACCGTTTTCGGGCCAAGCGATATTCTGCCTGAATTTGCCAACACCCCCAACGCCCGCCGCACGTTGCGTATCGACAGCAAACTGCTGGCCGCTGCGGAAAGCGAAGATCCCGCCAAAAACCGTGATGCAGCCGCGGAAGAATTGCGAAAAATTGTTGCCACGGTGGGCAAGCCTGGCCAGCCCGGGGAACAGGTACGGTGCGTGGTCTCTGTGGCCATGCTCACTGAAGGATGGGACGCCAATAACGTGACGAACATCATGGGCCTGCGGGCCTTTGGAAGCCAGTTGCTTTGCGAACAGGTGGTTGGCCGTGGCTTGCGGCGTATGGATTACACCCCCGACCCCGCAACTGGACTGCTGACTGAGGAATACGTGGATGTTTATGGCATTCCGTTCTCCGTTGTCCCATTCAAGGGGCGCGAGGCAAACTCCGTTGCCGACGACCGTCCGAAAAATCACGTCAAATCCTTGCCCGAACGGGCTAAATTTGAAATTCGTTTTCCCGTAGTGGAAGGATATGCTTTTGCACTTAATAAAAATCTCATCAAGTGTGATGTGCGCTCCATGGAAATGCTGGAGCTTGAACCAGACCAGGAACCGACGGCAACTTTCGTTCTTCCGGCCACGGGTTACCAGGAAGGGCGGCCATCCGCCGGCGGCTCATCGCCATTCCACCAGCAGGATCGCGCGGCATATTATGCGCAGGCGCACCTGCAACAAATTGAGTTCCAGATTTCCCGCATGATTGTGGACCGCCTGTGTGCGGGTGCCGGGACGGGTGGTGGTTCGGAGCAACTCCGAACCGCATTCCGCTTCCAATCCCGCCATCAGTTGTTCCCGCAGGTGCTGGCATACGTGCAGGAGTTTGTCCGCACACGCATCAATTTCCGTGGCTGTAATCGATGTGAATTAGGCATGGAAAAATACGTGCAGCGCATGGTGGAGCGATTCGGCGATGCCATTGAGCCTAATGACGACCTTGGAGAGCCGCCGCTTTTGCCCATACTCAATTCGCACAGGCCGTTCGGGTCATCCGCCGGCGTGGATTTCAAAACTGTTAAATCCTGCCAGGCCACGCGCAACAGCCACGTCAATCAGGTAGTGCTGGACACGGCGACGTGGGAATCATCCGCAGCTTTCCATTTGGAATCGGCCGATGATTTGGTAAGGGCATACGTAAAAAATGACCATCTGGAATTCTCCATTCCCTACGAATACCAAGGCCAGAAGCACGCCTATATACCGGATTTTCTCGTCAAATTGGGTGATGAGCATTTTGCCATTGTGGAGATCAAGGGCCAGGTGGAAGAACAGGATCGCGCCAAGCACGAGGCCGCGAAGAAGTGGATATCCGCGGTCAATAACTGGGCACAGATGGGACGTTGGGATTTTGTCATCAGCAAAGACCCCCAGTTGCTTGGTCGGCAGTTGCGAGACCTATGCAACCAACCGGTGCCACATCCGACGGTACAGACGGTATAACGATAACGCCAGGTTCTATGCCACTGTCCCGCTACATTTCA
>JAJYGE010000290.1 GCA_021785155.1 Planctomycetota bacterium | reverse complement strand
TAATTCCCTGATGTACGCCGGCCCGGCCAATCGTGGTTTTTCCTTGGTCGTCGTGGGGAACATCGGCCCCGCACCAACATAGCTCGCACCGTTGCGTGCCGCAGCGTGTGCCTGGTGGATATTTTCGGTTGATACACCAATAATTAATTCCGATCCGGCAAGCCGCCGCGCCTGCTGGCACGGCATATCTTCCTGCCCCAGGTGCACCCCCGAAGCTCCCGCCGCCAGGGCAATATCAATGCGGTCGTTAATAATGGACAGACGGCCAAACTTCCGGCACGCCTCCACTACAATTCTCGCCCGATTCAATAATTCTCCATCACGTAAATCTTTCTCCCGCAGTTGCACCACATCCGCCCCGCCCTCCAGAATGGCCACGAGTGTTTCGCGCCATGGACGGCGGCACAGCGATTCTGTCAGCAGAACATGCAAACCGACATGCGCGACTTTATTCCGCTGCCCCGCTTGCCGGATGATGGCCTGCTCAACGGCATAGCATTGGTAACGCAAAGATTCAATGCGCGCTGCCACCGGAGCTGATTTCAGTTTCGAGAGTTCCTCCAGTACGCGCAAGGCTTCCGTCAATCGTTTTGCTGCTGCGGCGACCACGTTTTGCAGTGTCTCCCGGCGCAGTTCATCACTGGCCTTGATCGTGACACCCACATCGCCCGGCGTATCGCGCGACAACACGGCATCATTTCCGCCCAGAGAGGCAATGTGAGCACAAAGTTCATGGCGAAGGGTTTTACAGGTGCCCGAAAGATCGCCGTCATTGAGCACAAAGCGGCAGTAATCTTCCAGCGTGCGCAGGGCCTCGCGGGCACGGTTGAAGTTGGCATCGAGCATTCGCATTGCGCTTCTATCCATCACGGCTGCACCCGCCAAAGTTTTATCCATCCCGCCCCGCCTGTCATCGACCGGCTTTTAATCATCGGTGCCGGCGGTTTCGGCGTGTCGCGATTGCTGTTGTGACCAGGGCGTGAACCGTGCCACGCCACGCTTAGAATTCGCGACAAAATCAGTAAATTCACGCACTTCCGGAATCGCCAGCAATTCCGCCGGTAGAAGCGTAATATTCTTGTTCAACGAAGCGCCCCGGTTGTCCCGAAATAATATCCGGAACATTTCCCGTACGCCGTTGATGTGTTCTCTACTCATACCTGATCGGCGCAATCCAACAAGATTCAACTGGGCAATCGTATTAATGTTCATGACGATGCAAAATGGCGGAATATCCACATTATGCGCCGAATTATTGCTGATCATCGCCAGGCGGCCCACACGGCAATATTGATGCATCGCGCAAAGTCCGCCAATAATCGCCCGGTCAAATACCTGCACATGGCCGCCTAATACCGCACTATTTACCAGTGTCACGCTATTGCCCACCCGACAGTTATGGCCCACATGGGATCCGACCATAAAAAAGCCACTTGAACCAATGACCGTGTCACCACCCGTGCCCCGATGCACCGTCGTGTGTTCCCGAAAAATATTGTTTTCACCAATAATCACGCGGCTGGGCTGATCATGATATTTCAAATCCTGCGGCGCATCACCGAGTACCGCAAAACTGTGAACTTTATTGCCCCGGCCTATTTCCATCGGACCGATGAGCTTAACCTGCGATCCAATCACACAATCCGGTCCGATGGTCACCGGCCCTTCAATAACACTGTATGCCCCGATCCGTGCGGTGGCATCAATACGGGCCTGAGGATCAATAATCGCGGTGGAGTGAATCAATGAACTCATCGTTTTATGCACCTGTGCTGATAGAATGTTGCATGTCTGATTTTGCGTGTTGTTGCTGGATTGTAACACCAGATGATTCCGCCGGAGTAATTTCCGATGCGCTATAGCGCAGTTGCCGCTTCTTCATCCAGCGCACCGCCAGCAGGTCAATAAACGCTCGAATCACCCGGCTGCCGAATTTATATTTGGTCACACCATGCAACCGCGGATTGTGGCTTACGGGCACCTCAATAACCTTGTAGCCCCGCATTTTCACCAGCGTGGGGAAAAAGCGGTGCATGCCCTTATATAATGTCAGCCCCTCCAAACATTGCCGCTTATAAACTTTTAACGAGCACGCCGAGTCCTGAATACTTTCTTCACTGATCCAGTTGCGAATGCCATTGGCGATTTTGGTTTGAATTAACCGCAAGGCATTATCACTGCGTTTTTTCCGCCAGCCATTGACCATATCCACATCAGGCCCCAGCATCGCCATGAGCCGCGGAATTTCCCCCGGATCATTTTGCATATCCGCATCCACCGTACCCCATATTTTTCCCCGTGCGGTACGGAAGCCCGCATCCATCGCTGCCGTTTGTCCGCTGTTTTTCGCCAGTGTTACCACGCGTAACCACGGATATACGCCCGCCAGAGCCAGAAGTTTTTCCCGTGTACCATCGGTACTGGCGTCATCAACGATGATGGCTTCAAACCGTACATTCAACGGCACAAAAACATCTCGAATACGCTCTACCAGCGGCTGGATATTGTCCACCTCGTTGTATGCCGGAGCGATCACCGATATTTCCAGGTTGTCCATAACCAGTTTCCCTGAAAATTCCAGGGTACTCCAATTCCGCCGGGTCACCAGGCACCGCGAAACCTTCCGCCGCAACAATGCCGTCAGAGCCGGTTGGCCAATACGTTCCAAACCAACTGTCAGAATTATAACGCGATTGTCACGAAATTGTTGAACCCACCCTAGTGCTCTGTCACGCCTACAAATACGCTTTGACGGAGGGCCAGGGGGCGGTGGGCGCGAAGTGAGCAGGATTGCGTCCCGACGCCCAACGTCGACTACAAGCGACAAAGCACTTGCGGGCCACTGCCTGCATCAACTATCTTTAACCCCCTGTGAAGACTCGTGTTGGTATTCAATCCTTGGCCACGGTGACACCTCTGGGGGATACCTCGTCCATGTTGTGGTCGGCGATCCGAGATGATCAGCAACTTAGTGATCGGGGCGTTGTATCGGATACCCAGTTAATGACATTGCGCAAAGCGGCGCAGGGCCATGCCGCAGCAATGGGTTTTGCATATCCCGCGAAATTAATGGACGCACCGGCAGGCAATCGTCTTGCAGCGCGTTCCATAGAGCACCACATT
>JAJYGE010000077.1 GCA_021785155.1 Planctomycetota bacterium | reverse complement strand
TCCACCTGCCCGGCGGGCATAAAAGCGCGGATGTTATTAATTGTGACTTCCATGCCGCCCTTGTTTGAGCCGGTAACCATGCCCTCCACCACATCGCCTTCATGCAGTTCATCCCACGAACCGTGGTTAACCGCACCACGCCGTGACAGCATGACCAGACCTTCGCGATTGTCGTAACCGGTGAAGGTGAATTCGTATTCCTGGCCAATGATGGGTTCCTCGTCATGCTCCATGAATTGTTCCAATGGAACCACGCCCTGGGATTTTCCGCCGAGGTCAACAAAAATGCTGCGATCACGGATGGCAATCACGCGGCCACGGCGATCGCGGCTATTGGCGGCGGGGGCATCGGGTGCGGCGGCCTTGGGGCGGCCACCACGCATCGGGCGCGACGGATCGAGGTTGTCTTCCGCGGCTTCCGATCTTTTGGATACAGATTTGAGCAAGTCTTCCATGGACAAGCCGCCCATGGCTTCGGAAACCGCCTGATTAATATCTTCACCGGGTGTTCCGGAAAACATGGAACCGGAGCCATTAAATTCGCCTGCCATGAGCAACCCTCAAACGTAAAGAAAAAACGTCGGATACATTAACATTATTCTACCATCCAGGGCGACATAGAGAAACAATGCCGCCACATGGGCTAGGACCATTCCAACTGCGAGCCATTAACAGCTTTCTTGATTTTCCCCAAAAAGCAGGGCTGCTCTCCCAGCGAACGCAGATGCGTCATGATGGGACGGGTATATTTCGGACTTGCCACAATCACATATCCGATGCCCATGTTAAATACATTGAACATTTCGTCCGTATCAACCGGGCCATGTTTTTGCATGAACTGGAAAATCGGCGATACGGTCCAGGCATCACGCTTTATTTTCACCGCCATGCCATCAGGCAAAACGCGGGGAAGATTGCCGGGCAGGCCCCCGCCGGTGATGTGACTCATGGCTTTGACCACATGATGACGTTTGTATTTGTTCAACACACTCATAACAGATTTTACATAAATACGTGTCGGGCGCAGAAGTTCTTCGCCCAGGGTGCAATTAAATTCCGGCATCATTGTATCGGTGGAAAGACCGAGTTTATCAAAGAAGATGCGCCTTACCAGAGCATAACCGTTGGAATGTATACCGCTGCTGGCCAGACCAATGACGCTGTCGCCCAGGGCCACAGCGGACCCATCGAGAATATTTTTCCGCTCCACCACTCCCACCGCAAAGCCGGCCATGTCAAATTCACCCGGGGCATATACTGATGGCATTTCGGCCGTTTCCCCGCCGAGCAACGCCGCACCGGATTCCACGCAGCCATCGGAAATGCCTTTGACCATTTGCGTGGTGATGGCGGGGTCCAGGCGATGGACCGCCAGATAATCCAGGAAAAACAGCGGCTCGCCGCCCTGCACAATGAGATCATTGACATTCATCGCGACGAGATCAATGCCGACGGTATCATATTTTTTCATTTCCGCGGCCACTTTGATTTTCGTGCCCACACCGTCGGTGCAGGCAATGAGCACCGGTTCTTTGTAATTGCGGGCGAAAATTGTCTCATTGAAATCCAGACGAAACAGCCCCGCGAACGCCCCCCACTTGCCAAGCACGCGCGGGCCGTAGGTCCGGGCGCACAGATGTTTGATCTGATCCACCATGGCGTCTCCGGCGTCAATATCGACGCCCGCCTGTTTATACGTCAGCGATTTAATTTTTTCCGATTTCATGGTGCGAAAGTCTACCTTAAGTTAATTCTGATAGCGAGTGCCAGTGCATCACCACTCCTGTAATGCGAAAATGTTCTGCCCCTTGTAACCCGGTGCGTGCCGCCGGACCGGCAAGCTGCGGGCTATGCGGGCCTTTGCGCCTGGGCCTTATTTCATGGACATTATGGGCCAGCATCTCCAGGAGCTTCTGGCGTGTCCGGGCGCCCCTCGTCAATATCCTGCGGATCCAAAGGGCGCGTTACGGCATACCGCCCTTCCATCCATTGGTTTAAATCCACAAGCCGACATCGGGGACTGCAAAATGGAAACGCCTCACTATTTAAATCAGCGGGCTTTTTACAGATCGGACACTGGCGAACGGGGATATTGTTTTGTGCATCAGTCATGGGCGAAGATTTCCTTGTCCGGCGGGCGACGCGCGCGGAGCTTATTTTTTAGCGGATTTCGATGCTTTCGGTGCCGGGGCCGATTTTGCTTCCGCAACGGGTTTACTGACTGCGGCGGCAGCGGGCGTTTTGGATTCCGTTTTCTCTCCGGGCCGGGAATCAGACTTGGAGTCGGCCTTGGAGTCGGCCTTCGCACCACTCTTGCCATCGCTTTTCGCATCCGTTGTTGCGGCCGGCGTGGCGGATTCGGGTTTACCAGCGTCGGAATCCTTTTTCGCCGCGGCTTTGTATTGATCCGAGCGATAGTCCGTTTCATAAAAGCCACTACCGCGAAAAATAATACCCACGCCCGCGGAAATCAGCCGCTTGACCGCCAACTTGCCGCATTTCGGACATTTTTTTATCGGCTTGGCCGTGATGGACTGAAATTCCTCAAACGCATGACCGCATTTTTCGCAACGATATTCATAAGTTGGCATAGCATCGTCTCCAGACGTTTCGGCATAACTGTGCAAACCGATATTCCAGTGGTTTGCCACGCGCGCCAAAGGCAGTCCGCCGGCGCGGAATCACAAGGATCGAAAGATTATTCCTTCGTACTGACTTTCACTTTAGCGGGCCGCAGTATTTTGTCGCCCATCATGTAGCCGCGCTGGAAACTCTGCACAATTGTCATGGGTTCCACCGCCGCATTGACTTCCCGGGCAATGGCTTCATGCCGATTGGGATCAAAACTCTGCCCGGTGGGATCAAAGCCTTCAATGCCCCGGCGCTGAAGCACTTTTTTCAGTTCGTCATAGGTGATTTTGACACCCTGCAAAAGCGTGGCCGCATCGGTCTTGGCCGGATCAACCGCCAATGCGGTTTCAAAATGATCCAGCACATCCAGCAGGTCCTTGGCAAAAGCGCCTTCAGCGTTGCGGCGGGCTTCGAGAATTTCGCCGCTGCTGCGCCGCCGCAGATTGTCAAAATCAGCCTGCCACCGCAAAAGCCGTTCACGCAAATCATTGGC
>JAJYGE010000329.1 GCA_021785155.1 Planctomycetota bacterium | reverse complement strand
GGTGAAGCTGAAAACATCCGTCGAGCCGCACGGCTTTATGACCGCGCAGCAATATGACAAAGTGCATAACATCGTATAAAGCATCGGTGCTGCAACGGAACGATTGTTCGAGGACTGGCCATCACCGGGTCGTGGCAATAAATCCGGGCATGGTGCTGGGACGCCCCATCCCGTTGCACAATCGGAAATTTGAAATGTGAAACCGCAAATCCCCTCATAGCCGCGTGTGCTTGCACCGCGCGTTTTCCGCGAAATTGCCACGCCCCATCGCCAGGGAGTGTGATACTTTACGCGGGTAGTCTTTCCGACACGAAAGCAAGCCACGGCGTTGTGATGCGGTAACGAATGGAATCGCGGCTTTCTTCAGTTGGAAACAGGGTTTCTGAAAGCCCGTCGTGGGGGGGCTTTCAAAGGCCGCGACCACTGCTTGAATAGTGATAAGACATCCTCTTATTTTCACCCGCTTGACTTTCCCGGAAGAGCATCGCAACGCGGTGCCTTGTATCCGCCGAACTCTCTATCTATCTATTTATCTATATATGAATTGTGCTCGTCAAGCCGCGCCATGCGTCACGCACTTCCTCCCCATGCGGAACCGCCATTGATTGATTATGTCTGTACCATGTCCAGCATGACCATGGCCAAGGGGCCGAAGAGCACCACGGGCAGCCAGGCCCCGGCAAAAGGGGAAAGCCCGGCTCCAGCGAGTTGAAAGCAGACAAAAGTTGTAATAAAACTCACGGCGCTGATGACGCTGCACCATAGCATGTTGCTGACGAGTTTATTAGGCTCTCTGGTCAGCAAAAAAGGAATACCGATCAGCAGCATGATCATATTCATGACCAGTTGCGTGATTCGCGTGTACATGATCTTTTCCAGAGACATTCGGGTGGCGGGGGTGCTGTAAAGTATCAGCCTGTTGATCTGCGCAATGGATAGATAGTCCACCGCTTTTTTTTGAAAAATTAAATTCAACTGTCCCGGCGTTACGGGCGTCTGGTACGTCATCTGTTTGACCGGTTCAGGGCGGTCATTGGGATTGGCGGCTTGGGCGGCATTAATTTGTACCACATCGCTCATGCGCCATCCGCCGGATACAGGACCTTCGCCGATATCCTTTTTCCAGACCGCTTTTTTGGCCAGAATCATGGCCTTGGCTTCACCCTGTCGGTTCCGCTGGATAATGCGGACATCCCGCATGGTTTTGGTTTTTGCGTCATAGTTGGACGCCAGCACCAGAGAGTTATCACTTTCCGGAACGAAATAGATGGGTTCGTTATGTACAAACGATGCCGACACCTGTCCATGTTTGCGCAAGAGTTGGCTGACATGGGCCGGCATGAGCACTTCCTGATCCACCACGACCAGCAGGTTGAATCCGACCGCACAGAGAATAATCGGTGCCGCCACACGATAAAGCGATACACCGCTGGCCAACAGCGCGATCAGTTCGCGGTTGCGCGTCATGCGCACCATGGTAAACCCGGCGGCCAGCAGTGGAATAATGCCTGAAATCATCGCGAATATTACCAGCGTGCGGTACATGTAAAAAGTTGAAATTTCACGCAGCAACCCCCAGAAAGCCTGCAACGCGGTGGCATGTTGATACGTGTGGCCTTTGGTAAACAGATCAAAGTTTACGATCACATCCAGCAGAATATACATACCGATCATGACCGCCATAGCCAGTACGCAGTTGATCAAATAGTTGCGGATGATGTACCGATCAAGAATTTTCATGCCTGTTCCAGATTATCGCTTCAAAAGTCGGGAATAAATCACGACATTCAATATAAGAATAATGGCGTTACCCGCCCATATCACCACCGTTCCCGGTACGTCGGAATTCGGTGTTCGCGCAATCATTTCCCGCCCGGTGTTGATCAACAGCACCAGAATCATCGCCGGCACCACACCGATGACAAACACCGCCAGAGGATTGCGGCCCTGAAGAATAATTCCCAATGCCGTTCCCAGAATCACCAGCACGATACAGGAGAACGCAAAGGACGCGCGGCTTTGAAATTCTGACAGGATTTGTCGTCGCAGGCGGTCTTCCTGGGTGTGAATGCTGGCCATGAGCTGCGCAACAATGGGTGACGCTTTTCGGGCCGGAGGAATGGCGGGTATGCCGGTGTTGGGTACAACTGGATGAATGGACGAAATGACAATGAGCGGTGGCCCGGCATGAAATCGCTTGTCCAGACCGATATTTTTCTCCCGGACATTACCCGTGAGTTTTAAGGCCGCCACATAAGTTACCCCGGCGGCCCGCGTGCCCGTAAATTCGTCATTTGATTCCCGCCGGGATACCAGAAGTTCTCCCTGATTGGCAAGATAAATGTGTGTGACGCGCCCGTGGTGTACAATTTGCGCCTCTACGGGAATTCCCTTGGCCGCTGTGAGCAGCAGATTTCTGTGTACGCCGGTAAGCGTTGCCGCCGGACTTTGCACGATAGCCATGCCATGATCCCGCGTTAATTGCACAGGTTTGCCCCGCTGGAATTGGTGTAGATACCACTTGGAAATGCTTTGCATGCGTAGTTCGCCCAACAAGGTATTGAAAGTTTTAGCAATGCGTGGCAAAAGCAACGGATTGCGGTCCAGCTTGGCGAGGCGGAATAAATCGAGAAATTTTGGTTTGCTGTCCAGCAGTGAACCGATGGGTTCAGGTTTGCCATCCGGCGGTAAATAGCGGATCGTACCGCGAATTTGTTGCAGGCTGTTGGGATTAAATGCGGTGCCGTTGGCCAACTGTACGCCCACACTGACTTGGTTTAGCGCACGATTGGTATCAATGATCACATTGGCGGCCCGGGCGATAATAATCGATGAGGGTTTTCCATTCCGCAGCGGCATTGCCGCCAGACCGCGCAACTGAATGATCTTGCGGGTAACACCCGGAGGTGGCTGCTCATTTTTGGGAGTCGGCACGCGATAGGCACTGTTGGCATAGATGACGAATTTATCTTGTAAATTGAACGGTTGCCGCTGATCAACATTATGCAGCAGCATGGAGGCCGCATCCATTTGAACAACCTGCGAAGTTTTTTGCAGAAATCGGGGCACGACGTATCCCACAAATGCCATGTCCACCAATCCCACGGCCAATCCCAGCACCAGCGCCGGCATGACCAATGACACGTAGCTTACGCCGCTGGCCCGGGCACCGGTAAGTTCATTATCCGTTGCCAGACGCCAATACACGATGACCGCGGCAAATAGTGCGGCTAATGGAATCGAATAAGCCAGCATGGCGGGCATCAGATCGGTCAGCACTTGTAGTAATTGAATAAGTGTAAGGCCTTCTTTGGTCAACGGTCGGAAAGTCCCGCCAAATGCCAGAATGGTCGTCAGCACTGAGCTGGTAAGAAAAAATATCCGCAGCAGCTCGCGGAAAATATACCAATGCAGGGTTTTACTCACAGGCGTGTCTCCCGGGAGGACGGTTCTGTAAGCGGGCCGAAGGCTCGGTGGTGGTGCGTCGGGGCCGCCTCTCTTGGGCACGTTCCACTTCAGCCGATGCAAAATCAGCGCGGTCTGGCCGATCCGCATAAATAAAACCACATTTTCCAGCCATGGCTGTTGCGTCTCCGCCTTTCGTGCCGTGGAACGATTCCACCGCGTGTCGGCATTTTACTGGTTTATCTATCCGCACGCACCCGCATGGATATTGCCCGGTATCGACCATCGCGCCGGCGCACTCGCAATTACCTCTTGAGTATCGTAGGATGGAAAAAGATACGGGTATCGGTTTGAGAGCGGTGCGGATGTTCGCTTTCTTCTCAAACCGGCTTTGGAGAATTGACGGTCACGGATGATGAACGTACCAGGAGAAAAGAATGAAATCGTTGCCGCAAAATCGTTGATCGGGCGGCGATCGGTCGTGCTGATTGACAAGCCTGGTGTCGTGCCTCGGCTCGCTGCGAGGCGCCGGTCAAATTCGATCATTGTGGCGGCCAATGCTACCAGCCTTGACGCCATAGCGCAGGCGGTTGTAAGTTCGCCCCGCAAATCCGGGGTTTTAGTGATTCCTTGGTTGCCGCGGTCGGAAATATTTCCTGTTCTGTTGCGCGGCTTTTATCGTGTCTTGCCGCTGGCCATTTCGGCTTTTCCCAATAATGTAAACGGGCTTTGCGATGCCTTGACCGCGGGTCAATCCGCTCGCATAGTCGGAGCCGTACCGGATTTGGCGCTGGCGGCGGTAACATTTTTTAGAGCTGATTTGTCTGCGGTCTGTGTGCCGGGGCCATGGTTTGAACAAAATGGTGGTACCGGCACGGCAAACATAAATTCACTGCAAATAGAGGATGATGGCACAATGATCCGCTTGGGGCCACGGCGCTGGCAGGCCCATGACGTTATTGCGGCGTTTGATGCCAATTTTCGCCGAACCCTGCGCCGATTGGAACTGATTCAAAGTGACTCCCTTGGCGGCTTAATTCGACGTACCCGCAAACAACTTCGTCTGGCCCGCGAAGAATTCCCCGGTATTGACGCCAAAACCATCGCTCGAATTGAACGCAATGAAATTGTGAACCCACAACGTGAAACCCTCCGCCTGATCGCCCAGACGCTGGGGCTGCCTGTTGAAATCCTGCTGGAGAAAATTGCGGCACGGGCAGCCAAAGCGACTGCTGCCGCGTCTTCTGCGGCACAACCCGATGAACGTGCCGCCGGTGCTTGACGGTATCGTACTATTACCTACTAGAAGTGTATGTATTAGATTGTATTATGGCACATATAAGCTAGATATATTCTTATTTTGTTGACTTTTTAAATTCCTATCGGTATTATGGGATTAGATTTTTGGAGTTGTTGAAACTATGAGCACCGAAACAAGTAATGCTGTCGCACCCGAAGGCAAGAAACTCAATGCTGTGGAAGCCATAAAATTGGCAAAGGACGGTCTGGATGTCTGGGATAATATTTTTCAATATGCCAAGGCCGACATTACCCAGCCGCTGGAACAGCTATTAAGCGCCAAAGATTATGAGCTGTTTCAAAAGACCGTCCCCAATGCGTCCAGCGATCAGGTTATTCGCAGCGCCAAACGCAAAGCCAATATATCAGAAACGGATTTTGTTCGCTTGCGGTGGTTCGGCATATATCAGCATTTGCCCAATCTTTGCCACTTCATGCTGCGAATCCGCATTCCCAATGGATTTGTCAGTGGCCGACAACTTCGGGAGGTTGCCGATATTGTCGAGCAATATGCCAATGGCTTCGCGGACATTACCACCCGTCAATGTTTCCAGTTGCATTGGCTTACCATAGAAGCGCTGGCGGAAATACTGCCGCGTTTGGAGCGTGTTGGACTGGTGAGCAAATTCGCCTGTGGTGATACGCCCCGCAATGTCGTGGGTTGCCCCTTGGCCGGGCACCTCGCCGCTGAAATCATTGACGCCTCCGAAGTGGTGCACAGCGCCAATCAGATGTTCCTTGACGGTAACAAGGAATTCAGCAATTTTCCGCGAAAATTCAAATCCGCCATTGCCGGATGTCATTTGCATTGCCATCAACCGCAAATCAACGATATTGGTATGTTTGGCGTAAAACGCATCAGCCCGCACACCGGGCGGGAAGAGGCCGGTTATGGGGTAACAGTCGGTGGGGGATTATCCAGTCAACCGTATATCGGGCAGGGATTGCGGGTATTTATTAAACCTCAGCAGGTGCCGGCGGTATGTCGCGGCATCGCCCACATTTTTCGTGACCATGGTTATCGTGAAAAGCGTACCAGAGCACGCATGAAATATCTGGTATCCGACTGGGGCTGGGAGAAATTCCGTGATTATCTGGAAGCGGATATCGGATTTGCGCTGGAGCATGATGACAATATCGCCGCACCGGAATTTGCGCCCCACACGGATCACCTGGGTTCCGGTCCGCAAAAGGAACCCGGCCTTTCGTATATCGGCGTGCCGGTTGAACGCGGTCGGATCAGCGGAAAGCAGTTGCATGCGGCGGCGGAACTATCCGATCGTTTTGCGGGTAAGGGAATGTCCAAGCTGGCTTTATCCAATAAACAGAATCTGATTTTTCTTAATATTCCAACGGAATCTGTGGCCGCTATGAGCCGTGAATTGGATGCGGCGGGCCTGCCTCCACATGCGCCGCTGTGGCGTACCAGCTTAATTTCCTGCACGGGTACGCAGTTCTGCAATTTGGCGATTGTGGAAACCAAAGAGCGAGCCAAACGCATTCTCAAACACCTGGAAGAACATGTCGCCATTGACACGCCGATCATGGTCAGCGTGACCGGTTGCCCCAACAGTTGCTCACAATATCAGATTGCCGACATTGGCCTGATGGGCGTGGTGTGTAATTTTCGCGGGAAGCGCGGTACAGAAGCGTATCAGATTGTTTTAGGCGGTGGTTTGGGCGCGGATGCGGGCTTTGCGAAAGTGGCGCTGAAAAAAGTTCCGGCCGAATATGTCCATAAATCCATTGAGCAAATTGTGGAAGCTTACAAAGCCAATCGCCTCGATGAGGATGAAAGTTTCCGGCAGTTCGTGCAACGCAGCGCGCCGGAACAACTTACCGAATGGCTGAACATTCCGGAAATGGCGGAAGTGGCATCCATTTCTCCCGCGGCATACAAGAGTATCGGGCGGGATATTTAAGTCCGCCGCATGATGCGTGATGAGTTCTCCGCGGGACGCCCGCCGATCAATGCGAACAGCATTCACGTACCCTGAAATTATCATCGTCGTTGGCCTTAGGCCGTGTGCAGAAGATTCAGTAGTTGCAGTATATGCATACCTGTTTAAGAATGCGGACGATTCATACCTTCAGCGGCTTGGAGACCATTTCGCGTACCAGAGTGTTGGGAAATCGGCGGCTTGTGGTAATGGCGTAAAAACTCTCGGTGATACCTTCAATGCGATGCCACTCCGCCAGTGTGCCGGCGGAGAGTTCTCCTTTGACAACCACGGGTGGAACGAGAGTCAGCCCATTGTGATCACGCGCCAGCAGGCGGAGAGTCGCCATGTCATCGACTTCTGCGGCGGTAATGGGGCGAATTCCCAGTCGGTCCATCTTGGCATCGAATAATGACCGAATGCTGCTATTAAGGCTTGGCACAATAAGGGGAATGTTGCGCAGATCGTCGGGGAAGCGAAATAGCGCAGCTTTGTTGGACGGTTTACCGATCAAGCTTACCGGCTGCTGACTGATTAAATGCGAATGACCCGCCATTTGCAAATCCGCGCGCAGCGGCAAATTGGACAGCACCATATCGAGGGAATGGGTTTGCAGCGCAGCTAACAGTTCGCGCATGGAACCGGAGCGGACAACCAACTCAATATTGGATCGGTTAAGCAGCGGCGAAAGCATCGCATGTTGAAAATTTCTTGATAAGGTGGCGACCGCACCGATGCGCATGATTTGTCGATGACCAGGTGCGCGCTTCTTGAGTGTATCGATTAACTCATCGCCGGTGCGGAATATGACATCAGCGTAGTCAAGCGCAAGATGGCCAGCTTCGGTGAGAATAAGTTGCCGTTTCTTACGATCAAAGAGTTTCTCACCCAATGAGTCCTCCAACTGTCGCAATTGAATGCTTAACGCTGATTGAGAGATATTCAAATTCAGCGCCGCTCGGCTTAGATTTCCTGCATGGGCGATCGCTCGGAAATAACGCAGATGGTGGTAGTTCAAAAATGCCATGACAATATTCTATAAAATATATGGATTCGATACAAGATATATATTGTATTAAATTTATGTGATCTTTAGACTCTGTGTGGTTTTAGTTAAGGAGTCACCATGTTTGAGTCATTGCGAATTTTTGCTGCGGTATTACCCGCTGCAAGCTTGTGGGCCGCCGGCTTGGGCCGGGCGAATGGGAGCATCTCAGTTCATCGACGCAACCGTCTTGTGGTGGGTGCCGCCTGGATGGGGTTGGCGGCGTCCATACTTTGCACGCTTATGGCTATGGGAGGCAACCCCCTGGACGTGAGCGCCAGAGGCCCCTTGTCAGTGGTGATGGGGATCTATATCGACAACGTGGCGTTGGTCATGCTGATGCTGGTAAGCTTCCTTGCGGTCATTGTCACGCGGTATTCCGCAAGTTATCTGGCGGGACACATGCGACAAGGGCAATTTATGACGTGGCTGGCCCGAACGATTGCCGCGGTATTGACTTTGGTGATTGCCGGCAATCTGCTGCTGTTCTTTCTAGCTTGGCTGGCAATGAGCCTGTGTCTGCATCAATTGTTAATATTTAACTTGACGCGTCCTGGTGCCATGTTGGCCGCGCGGAAGAAATTTATTGTCAGCCGATGCGGCGATCTATGCTTGATCGGGGCATTGCTGGTCAGTTATTACACGTTCGGAACCTGGCGGTTTCAGCCGCTGTTTGCCGCCACTGATTCAAGTTTGCATGCTGTCGGAGGGAACTGGATCGCGTGGCTGCTGGTTGCCGCGGCGTGTCTTAAGTCCGCTCAATTCCCATTCCACAGTTGGCTTCCTGACACCATGGAAACCCCCACCCCGGTGTCCGCATTGATGCACGCGGGAATTATAAACGCTGGCGGATTTCTGCTGATTCGCTTGTCACCGCTGCTGCTTAATTATCCAATGCCCCTGATGGCGCTGACGATCGCAGCTCTTGCCACGATTATCACCGGATCTCTGGCCATGATGACGCAGACCAGCGTCAAGCGGCAACTGGCATACTCAACTGTCGCCCAGATGGGATTTATGATGCTTGAGTGCGGATTGGGAGCTTTTGGCCTGGCTTTGATACATCTGGTCGCGCACGGACTATACAAATCACATTGCTTTCTTATCTCAGGCAGCACGATCAAAAAAGCCCCCATCGTTCAACTAAGAAAGCTCCACCGGCAGCACCACCGCGTTGCGCACGTGGCGGCCGCGATATGTGCTATCGGTATGCTGCTTGCAGCCGCAGCCTTAGCCGCGCTTAAGCAAGTACCAATCAATCATCTCCCCCTCCTGCTGACAGTGGGAATATCCTGGTGTCTGCTGATCTGGCGGGCGATTGCGGGCCGATACAGCAAGGCATCGATGATGCGATGGATTGCTGGGCTTGCGTTGTTGGCCGCAACTTATCCGCTACTGATTCTGATTTCCAACCTGATCCTAGGTGCCAATCAATTTGTCGTCGGAGGCTATGGCACAGGAAAGACACCGCCCGAGTCATGGGCTATTTTGCCGCTCATCTGCGGGTTGCTCTTGGCGATGGGGGTATTTCAATGGCAGGTCATCAGTGGTCAGAGGCCGGCGTATATGCGGGCCTTGTACGTACACGCAGTAAGCGGCTTTTATATTGGCACTGCGGCGAACCGGCTTACATCGTGGATTTGGTCAATGAAGGATGGCTTTTGCAAGTCGGTACCACTGCTGGCCCAAAATCAACCCGGTCAAGCTGAAACGATTTGAATTTGAAGAAAGGACGGTCAATAAGTGAGCCAAAACATGAACGCAAAATCTGTTAATGAAATCGCTGGAAACGTGTTTGAAAAAATCGCCCCAGTCTGGCCACTGGACGGTTTTGTCGCGGTAAACCCGATGTGGGGGTTTATTTCACAGCGGTTTTCTGATGCGATGCAGGCGATGGAGATCGCCACTGGGGAACGCATGTATATGTCAGAAAGCTATTATGCCCAAAAGCTGCGCGCCGGCGAGATCAGTCTCGCCGATGTGCGTCACGCGATTGATCGCCGCGCAACCCGAGGATGCCCCACAGGATTTTCCGATGCCCAATCCGCAATCAAATCGATTGAGACAAGCGATCACGCTACGGTGTCGCCCCATGGAGAACCGCTCGATAGTCAACGCATCGCTCCGCCTTATCCATCCACCATATTTGATCGGCTGCCGGAGAGTCTGCGGCAGGCGTTGCTGGAACACATTGCGTCGTGGTGCAGCATCTATTTTGATCGTGGTCAAGCCGCCTGGAACATGGTGGATCATTCTAAAAGATTTTTCGCCGCGTGGCGGGATCTGGCTGAACTGGACCGCATGCCGGAAATTGCCGGGCTAAAGGGCTGCCGCGCATTGATAAAAAGCCTGCCCCAGCATCCATCCGAGGCGCTAGCGCGTTGCCTTGAAATAATTGCCATACCGCAGCACCTGCTTGGGGACTACTTTCATCGCGTGTTGCTGGACCACATCGGTTGGGCCAGTCATTTGAGGCTTCAGAGTTGGCATAATTCAATGCCGTCAGAAGACAATCCTCTTTTTGACCTGCTTGCCATTCGAACCATTTATGAGGCCGCCGCATGTAACCACCTGCGGACAAACACTGCCATGCCACCGTGGAATTTCTCGCCGGAGAGTCATCATCCGCGGCACACTGAGCATTCCGAGCTTTGGCTTGAAGCCCATGAGGTATCTTTTGAGCGGCATTTAACCACGGCTCTTCGGCAGCGTCTGCCCCATAGCTTCTTGAATAACTCCCCTGAACCACGACCATCGGCCCAGTGTGTATTTTGTATTGATGTGCGTTCGGAACGTATTCGGCGGGCGCTGGAGCAGGTGGCTGTGACTATTCAGACCATCGGGTTTGCCGGTTTTTTCGGATTTCCCATACGCTATTCACGTTTGGGTGATGAGTACAGCACCGCTCAATTTCCCGTACTACTGACATCGCTATATCAAGTCGGCGAGTTGGTGGGCGGGGACAAAGCGGTATCTCAGCAACGCTCGTCAGACTTGCGCAGCAGCCGGGAATTTTCCGCCGGATGGTCGCAACTGACCGCCTACGGGGTTTCATCGCTGAATTTTGTCGAGTTGCTGGGGCTGGGTTATGGCGGGAAATTGATACGCGACGGTATCATCCAACCGCTGGAGAAAAAAGAGGCTCCATTCCAACCCTATATCAGCGATTCGCATCCGCATTTTTTGCTGCAAGATCAGATCACGTTGGCGCGACAGGCTCTGAATAAAATGGGTCTGGGTGAAAAACTAGCGCGCCTTGTTTTATTCTGCGGACATGGGGCGCAGACCGCCAACAATCCATACCACGCCAGTTTAGATTGTGGCGCATGCGGCGGCCACGTCGGCGGTCCTAATGCACGAGTTGCCGCGGCCGTGCTTAATAAAGACTCCGTGCGGGCAGGCTTGGCCGCCGACGGACTGTGTATTCCTGCGGATACCTGGTTTGTGGCGGGCCAACACAACACAACCACGGATGAAATAACCATTTATGACACAGATCATATCCCCGCCAGTCATCAGGCGGATTTGGCTGCCTTACAGGAACAGTTACAGGCCGCCGGGGAAATAGTTCGGGCAGAGAAAGCGATGCTCGATGGCCAGACGGCAAATAAGGCCGCAGCCAAGCGGGCTGCGGTGCAACGGGCGAATGATTGGGCGCAATTGCGCCCGGAATGGGGCCTGGCCGGTAACGCGGCATTTATAGCGGCTCCCCGTCAAGTAACACGCGGACTTAACCTTGAAGGGCGCGTGTTTCTTCACGATTACCAATGGCAGCAAGACGATGATTCATCAATATTGACACTTATTATGACCGCGCCGCTGGTGGTTGCCCACTGGATCAACATGCAGTACTACGCCTCAAGCGTATGCACAGGCAAATGGGGTGCGGGGTCCAAAACCATTCATAACGTGGTTGGACTCCACGGTGTTTGTTCAGGTAATGCCGGCGATTTACAGGTCGGATTACCGATCGAATCGCTCCATGATGGTGTTAAATGGCGACACGATCCGCTGCGACTTCTGGCAATTATCGCAGCGCCCCGCGACAAGATCTTGCAGGTTATTGGCCAAAATCCGCTGGTGGAGACCTTATTGGATAATCAATGGATTGGCCTGATCGCACTTGAGGACGATGACGAGCATAAGTGTTATCGCTACCAGCCAAAGCGTCAGTGGGTTCCAGCGTGAAGGCCGTCCCTATTTTCCATTTTTTCTGTGGCTGTTGGGGCGTTTAATACTTCCTTTACGGGAATCTGAACCTCGCCATACTTAAGCCAAGGCAGCACAAAAGGGCTGTTATAGGCCAGATATCTGGCGTTGTCGTCCGCCTTATATTGGCTTGCGTGCGCTGCCAGCCACTGGACTACTTTTTTCTCGGCCCGCTCAAAACGCCGGGCGGTATATTGTCCTCGCACGCCAATACTGGCCACCAGCATCGGGGGCTGATTCTCAACGGTCACCTTTCCCTCGACACCGTCTTGGCCAATAGTGGGTTTGCCATAAATAAAGGCCATCGATGCCATAGCTTCGTTACCGCTGGTGTCTTTGTTATAAGTCATCACCACAGGTGAGCTCATCGCGATGTGGTTCGCTTCAATATGACGGAATAGCGGCATAAACAACGCTCCGCTGCCGCTGGTGCCCGTGCTGCGCTTCGTCATCGCAACGCGGCAAGCTGGGTATGTCTTTATAATTACCTCGCCGATCGGGCCGGGCGCGGGGAATCCTTCCGGCAACGGTGCCGATGGCCCGGCCACCCACGATGGTGCCGGATAGAAAGCCTTGCCGGAGGCACCGGATGGCGGCGAAGAAGTGGCGCACCCACTAAGCAGTAAAGCCGCACCGCTGGTGACGACCACCGCCAAACTTGCCGATTGGGTGCCCCCGCCCCCCAGTTTTTGCATTAATTCAATAATCATAGTTACTCCGAACCTTCTGATACGGGCTATTATAGCCATGCAGCGGCGGACGGCAGAAAAATTTGATAGATCGTCGTCACCGAATTACTTGAAGACCGCCCGTGGAGGATAGATGAACCAAACGACATGTGGCCAGCATCCCGGGCGATATTCTAATTAAGACAATGACGTTAGAATATTCCTTCAACTTGGTCAGATCGCCTTTGTGTCGCATGGCCAGCTGGAGGGCTTGGGTCTCCTCCGGGGAGCAACTTACCGAATGGCTGAATATTCCGGAAATGGCGGAAGTGGCATCCATTTCTCCCGCGGCATACAAGAGTATCGGGCGGGATATTTAATGTCGATTGCCCGGTCGCGTTGCCACCAATTGCCAGGTTACACGGACGGTAATTGAATTAGCGGCGCGCAGCAGTCCGAACATCGCTGTCGGGGGCGTTACGCGGTAATCGCGCATTTTTATTTTTGTGTCGGTTTGAATCGTCATCTTGCCGCCAGGGTGCGGCAACACGATAAGAGCAAGCTTCACCGCGTGCATGATTCCGTTGATTTTCAGCAAGCCTGATGTGTTGCAAAGATAGGTCTTGTTTTTTGCCGATGGCCGCCTGGACAGATGGGCTTTGGTGAGAATGAACGTAATATCCGGATGCTCTCTTCGGTGCAGTGCTTCCATCATTGCATTTGTCATGCCGCTTCCGTCGCTACCCTTGAGTGTTCCCACCGGAATGGTTAAATGGATCAGTTTGATGGTCATGAAATCAGGAGAAGTTTCATGCCAGTGACCTGAAAAGATTACTCTTCCGTTGATCACGGTGCTTTTGGCGGACCAGGCGTGAAGAGTGGATTTCCCTTTGACCATCACCACGCTTCCTGCCGCGGGAACATAGGTCATTGGCGTGGCTGTCGCCGCGATGCCGACGGCTGTATCCATCGACACGGACAACATTACACAGAGCAATATCACGCCCGAAATGAATGCATGAAAATAATAACGCATGGCTTTTCTCCATTGGCGGTCGGAACCTTCGTTTGATGACCGCGCCGCCCAATTTCAGCGGCTATTCCTGCCGCCGCAGCGCCATCCATGAATGAAGTATGCCATTCCCTGCGGCGGAACTCAAGAACAAAGTCCGCCGAATTCACAACGCATTATGATGACACGGCCCCATCCCGCCGGGCGTACCGATGAAAGGCCTCCGTAAGTTGTCGGGTAATCGGGCCCACTTTTCCATCGCCAATGCTGCGTTTGTCCACACTGATCACCGGCACAATTTCCGCACCGGTACCCGTGAGCAAACACTCATCGGCGGTATACAAATCATACCGCGTTAAATTGGTCTGTTTTAATGGGATCTTCAGTTGTGCCGCAAGCTCCAGCACCACCGATCGCGTAATCCCCAGCAAAATACCGCTCTCTTCCGCCGGCGTCACTACCTGGCCATCACGGATGATAAAAATATTATCTGCGGTACATTCACAGATAAACCCCAGGTGATTGAGCATAACCGCCTCGGCCACGCCGGCGTCAATGGCTTCCCATTTGGCCATGATATTATTGAGGTAGTTCAAACTTTTAATACGCGGAGACAATGCCGCCGCCGCAACACGTGGCGTACTGGCGGTGATAATGGCCATGCCGTCGCGATATGTTTCCTCGGAATACATCGCAATGCGGCCCGCAATGATAAATACTCCTGGCGTTCCGCACGTAGCCGGAGAAATATCCAATGATCCGCCGCCGCGCGTCACGATGAGCCGAATGTACGAATCTTTGAGATTGTTGGCTTGAAGTGTGGCGGCGATGGCCTCGGTCATGGCTGCCGTGGAATAGGGAATATCCAGCCGAATCGCCCGGGCCGATGCGTAAAGCCGCTTGATGTGATCGGCCTGACGGAACACCTGGCCATTGTACTGCCGCAACCCTTCAAAGACGCCATCACCATAAAGCACCCCATGATCAAAGATGCTCACCGATGCCTTTTCCGGTGGTACGAGCTTGCCATTCATCCAGATTAAATTCATGTTACGCTCCTGCCGCGGCATCATGGCGCGGTAACGTTCATCGCCCGGCACGAATACCGGAATAATGAAATGATACATGTAATCCCCGATCAACGAAATACGCCCGCCCCATTCGCGCGGAACTCGGCGGGGGCGTGGCAATAAATCCGGGCGTGGCGATGGGACGCCTCATCCCGTTGCACAATCCGAAATTTGAAACGTGAAACCCCAAATCCCCTCATAGCCGCGTGTGCTTGCACCGCGCGTTTTCCGCGGCAGCCGCCGGTGTTAAGAAAGTAGTAAGTAGACCGCAGAGATTGCCTCGTCTTGCGGCAGTCCCGGCGCGGGGCCTGTCGATTTAATCGGCACGGCATTTGCTATACCCTCTGGATATCCCCAGCGTCCCAGCA
>JAJYGE010000280.1 GCA_021785155.1 Planctomycetota bacterium | reverse complement strand
TATCCGGCCAATTATGGGCTTTTTGGGTGCCCCACCCTGATCAACAATGTCGAGACGTATGCCAACGTCGCTCCGATTATTAACAAAGGGGCGGCATGGTTTGCGCAGATCGGAACGGAAAAGAGCAAAGGTACAAAAATTTTCGCTCTGACCGGAAAAATCAAAAATACCGGCCTGATTGAAGTCCCCCTGGGCATGCCGCTAAGGGACATCATTTACGACATTGCCGGTGGCGTTCCGGACGGAAAAGAATTCAAAGCGGTGCAGACCGGCGGCCCATCGGGCGGATGTATCCCCGCGGAACTTTTGGATATTACCGTGGATTATGAATCACTGGCCAAAGCGGGTTCCATCATGGGATCCGGCGGCATGATCATCATGGATGAAACCAGCAACATGGTGGACGTGGCGCGATTCTTCATGGAATTCTGCATGACTGAAAGCTGCGGCAAGTGCGTGCCGTGCCGCGTGGGCACGTATGAAATGCACGAATTGCTGGATCGAATATGTGAAAAACGCGGCACGCCGGAGGACCTGCAACTGCTGAAGGATTTGTGCGACATGGTTAAGCAGACCAGCCTGTGCGGACTGGGCCAATCCTCGCCCAATCCGGTGCTTAGCACGCTGCGTTATTTTGAACATGAATATCTGGACCTTGTCAAACAGGCTCAGGCCGCGCATGGAGATCAAAGCCATGCCGCCACGGGTGAACATATTGAACTGGAGGTGCTCCCATGACGTCGGTTACATCAACCGCTGAATCCATCACACTGCAAATTGACGGCAAAGATATAAGTTGCCGAAGCGGTGAAACGATCCTTCAAGTGGCACGCGAGAATAATATTGATATTCCGACGCTCTGTTTCCTTGAAGGCCTGACGGTATGGGGAGGCTGCCGCTTGTGCATGGTGGAAATCGCCGGATCGCCAAAACTTCATGCCGCCTGTGCCACAACCTGTGCCGAAGGCATGGCCGTAAGCACCACGTCGCCGCGCCTGAAAGAGTATCGGAAGATGATTGTGGAAATGCTCTTTGCGGAACGTAATCACGTGTGCTCGGTATGCGTAAGCAATGGGCATTGCGAATTGCAAAATATGGCCGTAAAACTGGAAATTGATCACGTGCGATTCCCTTATCGCTTCCCGCGACTGGAGGTGGATAATTCCCACGACTACATGCGTCTGGATCAAAACCGGTGCATTTTATGTGTGCGGTGCGTGCGCGTGTGCGGAGAAATTGAAGGCGCTCATACCAAAGATGTGAAGGGTCGGGGCGTGCTGGCCGCAATTATCCATGATCTGGATCAGCCTTGGGGTGAAAGCCAGACGTGCACCGGATGCGGCAAGTGCGTCAATGTATGTCCCACGGGCGCATTAACCCAGCGTGGCACCGCCGTGGGCGAAATGACCAAAAAGACCGATTTTTTACCTTATCTGACTTTAATGCGGGAGGCTAAATCATGACCAGTACAACAACCAGACCAACCGTGGCCACCGTGTGGCTTGATGGCTGCTCGGGGTGTCACATGAGCCTCATGGACCTTGATGAACGGCTTATTACCCTCGCCGGACTGGTGGACATTTTACATTCGCCGGTGGTAGACCCGAAAGAATTCCCCTCCAGCGTGGATTTAACGCTCGTGGAAGGTGCCGTCAGCAGTGAAGAAGATTTGCATAAGGCCAAAATCATCCGTGCCCATAGCAAATATGTCATAGCTCTCGGCGATTGCGCCGTTACCGGCAATGTTCCAGCCATGCGGAACTATTGGGACCGCTCGGATTTGTTTGACCGCGCTTACGTGGAAAATGCCCAGGAACCACCCACGCCCGAGGAACGCAAAGCATTGCTTCCGCTGGTTGTCGTGCCGCCTCTGCGGCCCCATGCCACGCCGCTGCATGAGGTGATCAAAGTTGATCTTTATCTGCCGGGCTGCCCGCCACCCGCGGATGCGATCTGGTTTGTGCTGACAGAATTACTGGCCGGACGCGTGCCCAACGCCATGAGCGTCTCGCGCTTTGGAAAATAAACAGCGGCCTGACGAACAGGCCTTGAAAAGAGGATTTTATCATGACTCGAACCATTACCATTGACGGCGTTACCCGCATCGAGGGACATGCCAAAATAACCATTCATCTGGATGATGCCGGCAAAGTCCGCGATGCGCAATTTCATGTGACCCAATTCCGCGGCTTTGAAAAATTTGTGGAAGGCCGGCCATTGACCGAGATGCCGGGCATTATGGCTCGTATCTGCGGAATCTGTCCCGTAAGCCATCTGATGGCGGCGGCCAAGGCCTGCGATGATATTCTGGCCGTACAAATTCCACCCACCGCGGACAAACTTCGTCGCATCATGAATTTGGCCCAGATGGTACAAAGCCACGCGCTCTCATTTTTTCACCTCTCCAGCCCCGATCTGCTTTTCGGTATGGACGGCGATCCGATGCGCCGCAATATTTTCGGGCTGATTCGTGAACATCCGGATTTTGCGAGGGATGGCATACTGCTGCGTAAATTCGGACAGGATGTTATCGCGTTGCTGGGCGGAAAGAAAATTCACCCCGCATGGGTTGTGCCCGGCGGGGTCAATGCGCCATTAACGGAAGAAACGCGCGACACGATTCTCAAGCAGATTCCCGAAGCCATCGCCCGTGTTGATCGAGCACTGGATTATTTTCATCAGGTGGAAGATCGCTACCCGGCGGAAGTTGATGCGTTCGCCAATTTTCCAACGCTTTTTGCCGGACTGGTAACGCCCGATGGCCTCTTGGAACATTATGACGGAGCCATGAAATTTGTGGATCACAATGCCACACCGGTGGCGGAACTTAGCCCAAGCAATCACAGCCATTACGGATCGCTTATCAGCGAAGCCGTTGAGAATTATTCTTATCTCAAATTCCCATATTTTAAACCCCATGGCTACCCCGCTGGAATTTACCGTGTTGGCCCGCTGGCACGTCTGATCGTGGCCGAACGGTGCGGCACCGTCCGCGCGGATATGGAATTAGGCGTCTTTCGCACGCGCCTTGGCCGGGCCCCGCAGAGCAGTTTCCATTATCACTGGGCGCGGCTCATTGAAATTCTTTACGGCATAGAAATGATTCAGCGCCTGCTGCAATATCCGGAAGA
>JAJYGE010000245.1 GCA_021785155.1 Planctomycetota bacterium | reverse complement strand
TGCATAGAACCCCGCCGATGAAAATAGCGAGCCGTCTCACATTGACTACCATCACATGTTCCTCCGCAGGGTCATGCGTCGCAGAAGTTGGCCGCAGGCGCCACGCGACAACCGCCGAGCGATTCAGCACCGTTGGCATGATAATCCGGTGGCGCGCCAAGTGCCAAATTGCCGTAAGGGGGGACCGTGCGTTGCAATGGCATTTCAGGATTAGCGACTGACCAATCTGGAACGGTGCATCCGGAATTTCTGACACAAAGCCTCTTCCCTTGATAATGACAACCTCGTATCTTTACCGGACGTTCTTTGCTATACTTGTTGTCAGAAAGCGGGTGACCGTATGGGGTGTTTTCTTATACTTTTCGGATTTTTCTGGCCGCGGGTGGTGCTGGTATTGCTTTGGCTGTTTTCGGGCTATCCGCAGCGGGCGTTTCATGGAATGCTGTTTCCATTGCTGGGATTTATTTTTCTACCCACGACCACTCTGGGCTATGAGTTGGCCATGAACTGGAGCGCCAACGGCCTGACCGGACTGTGGTGGATTTTGCCGATCGTGGGATTGCTGCATGATCTGGGTCACCTTGGCTATTCCAGCGGATGGAAAAAACGTCAGGCGACGGCATAGCGGGCAGGCTTATGGTAAAATCCCGTCATGTTGATTGATACACATTGTCATCTTACGTATGAGGGGCTGGAAGAGCGGCAGGTGGATGTGGTGCAGCGCGCGGCATCGGCGGGCGTGAATCGCATGATCTGCATCGGCACACACCCGGCGGATCATCCGCGGGTGCTGGAAACGGTGGCGGCTTTTGGGCAGGTATTTGCCGCACTGGGTATTCATCCGCATCATGCCGGCGATGTGGCGGAGAATTTTATTGATGAACTGCAATGGGCGATTGGCAGTTCTCCCAAAGTGCTGGCGGTGGGCGAATGCGGGCTGGATTATCATGGCAACTCTGCATCCCCGGAGGTGCAGAAAACGGTTTTTCTGCGGCAGATTGAACTGGCGGAGCAATTGCAATTGCCGATGATTCTGCATGTGCGCGATGCGCACGCCGACGCACTGGCAATTATGAAACATCATCCCCGTGTGCGCTTTGTGGTGCATTGTTTTACCGGCACACCGCAAGAGTGTGCCCGCTGGATGGAATTAAGCGCCTATATCGGTTTTACCGGCGTGATCACCTACAAAAACGCCCCGGATGTGCGTAGCGCGTGTAAGCTCGTTGCGGAAGATCGATTGCTGATTGAAACCGATTCACCTTATTTAACGCCGCAGGCGGTGCGGAAAATAAAGCCCAATGAACCGGCGTTTGCGGCGTATGTGGCCCAGCGCGTCGCCGCTGAACGTGGCTGGACAATTGAGCAAACCGGTGAAATCACTTGCGCCAATGCGGTGCGGCTGTTTGGTGACACCTTACTACAGTAGACAGTTGACCTAAACCCTGTCCAAATAAAACTTGGCTGCCTACGCGGGCCGCCTGATGGCGAGGTTCCGTTACGTCGCGGGCTTTTCCAGCAGCGAACGAATCTCTGCCAGGGATGCGGCAATGCCATCCATGTGCGGGTTGATTTCCAGGGCCTGCTGATAGCACCTTTGCGCATCGAAAAAATGTCCCAGATGCGCATGGGAATGTCCCATACCGGCCATGGCACCGAAATGCTGCGGCATGATTGCCAGTACCCGGCGGCAATCGGCGATGGAATCGGCATACCGTTCCGCCAGGTAGCAGGCAATGGCCCGCTGATTATACGCCTCGGCAAATTCCGGATCGCTCTGAATGGCAAGGTTAAATTTTTCCGTTGCGGTATCGAGGTTGCCATGCTTGAGATGATGCGTGCCGCACTTGAGGTAACAGCAGGCGCGGTTATTACCGGCACGAAACCAGATGGCCCATAGCGCATCTTCCGCGAGTTCATGGACCCGCGGGTCGGCGTCCTGAAGGGCGGCGACCAGCGGATCAATCGCTTTTTTGTCACCAAGGAGCGTTAGTGCCATGGCTGCGGCGCGCCGAACTTCGAGCTTTGAATGTTTCAGGAAGGCGCATAATTTCCCGCTGCACCAGGATCGTCCAATACATTCTGCCGCTCGGTTTAGATCACCGGTACGGACAAACGGTTCAAGAACATTGAGAAATTCCTGCGCATCATCACGGCCGGGTTGCTGTTCGCTTGGCATCATAGCCATACTTCGTCCCGAATCGGTAGCGATACAAGTTTTATCCGATCACCGCCCGCCCCAAGCCGCTTCACGTCGGATCAGCGTGCGGTTATTCCACGCTACCGAATTCATAGCATTCTAGGCAACAATAACATGTTAAGACAAATACGCTTGAGAGCAGGCGCTTCGCGCAGGCGGCGTAGGGGGTAATTTAGAACGGATGTTCCAGCATAAAGCGGTGCTTCGCATAGCGATATCAGGCTGTAAAATCAACGCTCTTTGCGTCTTGTCGGCAGCTTCTTTCTGGTGGCTACACGCAAAAGCGAAAAACGAACGTAAGCTATTCTAAATAAAAGAGTTATGACAAAATGACTCTGGAACATCCGCTTCAAAACAACTTGAGCATCTTGGGCAAGTTGCCGCCCCCTGAAAACTACCTGTAACCTGTAACCTAAAACCTCGGCCGCACCAACCGACACAACCTGAATCTTATGGGCGCTCTTTGATGGTCGCTTCATGGATAAAACGGCCAGAGGGCTATTTCCGGGCGGGCTTCACCCGCTTCCACCATGCGCGCAATGAGCCGTTCACGCAGATGGGCGGTAATATCGCGCATGGATCGCTGGCCGACGTAATTCAACAGTATATTGTTGTCCGGCCAGCGCGTGTCCCGACGCCCCGCGAGATTGACCAATTGATGTGGATCAGCCCGATTATTGTAAAGCTGGTAATCCTGATAATGCGGGCTGCCCGGATCGCCCAGCGGATTGGCCTGTGGCGCCAGGGCCACATAAGTCCATTCTGGTGTGCGCAAAGCGCGGGCGATTTCCGATTCGCTGATTTGTACCAATACCTCATTGCGCCATTGGGCACGCGCTATCTCATCATGCAAAAGAGGAATAAAACTTCGACCCTGCATGCACGCGGGTATCTTCTGGCCCAGTAAATCCAGTATGGAGGGGGCAATATCAATCATGCTC
>JAJYGE010000331.1 GCA_021785155.1 Planctomycetota bacterium | reverse complement strand
GTACTGGAAAATGATGTCCGCAATACAGATTGGACTGTGGATCAGGGAATAAAAATTGTCCTCAGCGGCGGCCTGCTGGCACCATCAGCCATGAACTTCGGCGAGGCTGCGACAATACCAGCCCCCACGGAACCTCGCGGCACACCATGATCGTAATGAGGAATGTCGGCGCAAATCCATTCATTACCACACACGGGTTCATGGCCTGCCTTGCCTGTTTTCCGGCTTTGGAATCGGCGTGGATAAACATCTGTGCGCCCGCGAAACAGACTGCGAAAGAGCGCCACTTTTTGCACAGGCGGAGAATGTCGATCAAGAATCATCGCGTGGAGCGACAACGGCTTAACGTCGCATGGAAGAATTGGAAGTGCCTGATTCATCTCCGACACCTTGCAAATGAACGAACATAACAGTTATGCGGCTGGCGAATCTTGGCAACGGGGGTGATCAAAGTGGTCAAGCCCACCTATGACAACAGGTTGATTCTTTCACACCGGCCATATTTAGGCTAAACTCGTATGATGAACAACCGTATGGTCCTTGAGACGGAGTGAACTATGACCGATCGACTTTACAAGGTGGAGTTAACCCGATGGAATGGCCCCTTTTCCGCCTCCCAGCAGAATGGTGCCACTGCCGCCATGGAAGCGGGTAATGTGGTCTATATGCCCGGGCTGGATTTCACTTTCACACCTGAAGAACAAAAGTTTCTTACCCCGGTGTGGAGCAATGGTGCCGCCAAGAACATCAGTTACGATCATCGCAATGGGCGCATTCAGGGTATGGAAGGCAATGAGGCGGCCCAGCGTGAATTGGCCGCTCTGCTGAAGCGGTACTCTGAAAGCACGCTGACGCTTATGCAGGGGCTTTTTCCTCAATACAAAGCCGCCCTTCTTCGCATGCGCACCAGTTACCGTCCCATTGAAATTAAAGGCCGCGCCAGCAAAGTTACAAAGGATGATACCCGCCTGCACCCGGATCAATTTCCCGCCCGGCCCGTGGGCGGCAAACGCATCATCCGGATTTTCTGCAACGTAAACCCCGAAGGCAAGGGCCGTGATTGGCGTATTGGCGAGCCTTTCGCCGACTTTGCCAAAAAATTTGTGCCGCGGCTCAAAGCGCCATTTCCCGGCGCGCATAAGTTCATGTATATGCTGCGCGTCACCCGCACGCCCCGCACCGCTTATGACCATTACATGCTGCAACTCCATGATCAGGGAAAAAGGGATGACCAGTATCAGAAAACCGCCCCGCAGACCCCGTTTGTATTCCCTCCGCACTGTACCTGGACCTGTTTTACCGATGAGGTATTGCACGCGGTGGATGCCGGGCAATATCTTCTGGAGCAAACCTATCTTCTGCCGGTGGAAGCGATGAAAAACCCTGAAAAATCGCCGTTGCGGGTGCTGGAAGGCATGATGGGCAAACCCTTGGCGTAACGTTTAGGTCCGTTAATATCATGTGCACCGATTCCGTGCCGATCTTACAGACCGTATCGAATTTAAATGCTGGAGCCGTATGCCACGTCGGATGATTATCACCATTGTTCTCGCCGTCATCGCCATCGCCACCCTCGTTCTGGCGGTGCAGGCACATCACAAAATCGCTCATGAAATGACCCGGCAGAAGCACATCGACGCCTTTGATTCCTACATGAAAACGGTCCCGCTGTTTATTCATGACCATAAGCCCTATCGCAGCGATCGCTTTCCGTTACCGCCGTTTGCAATGTTATTTGTGGCTCCTTTTACCTTGCTATCCCGCCCCGATGCGCAGGCGGCGTGGGTAATCTGCAAGCCCTTTTTCTTTGTGCCGATTTTTATGCTGGCGTTATCCATTATTCGGCGCGGCGGTGGTAATGTATTGCCGGGAGCGCTTTTACTTATTGGTGCCGGCTGGTTTTTTCCTGTGATCGGAGATATTCAGGAAGGACAGATGAATTTGCTGATGCTTCTGCCCCTGGCCGCCGGATTGTGGATGGCGCAGGAAGAAACACCCATCGGCGATATGGCCGCCGGGTTGCTGGTGGCCATGGCGATCTGTATTAAGGTCACGCCATTGGCCTTTCTGGCCTATTTTCTGTTTCGTCGGCGCTGGGTTATTGGTTCGGCCATCGTGGCGGGAATTGGAATCTGGATATTTCTGGTTCCGGCCATGTTCTTCGGATGGGATCAGAACCTCACATGGCTTGGCCAATGGGGGCATATCATGATTGATCCCTATATCCTGCATGACAAAATAAAATTCGGCAACGGCGAGTCGATTCCTGAGTTTATTCTGCGGATATTCTCGCATGTACCGGCATGGAAAACCATCCATGGCGGCGTGGTGCATAATCATTACTTGACACTGGTTCGGCTGCCGCAGAAAACCGCCCATTTGATCGGCCGCGTGATCGTTCTGCTGATCGCCGGCGGCGGCATCTGGTGGGCGCGAAAAAAGTTGCCGAGCCTGCGCACCCGGCGTTATGCCATGGAAATTGCATGTGTGGGCATGTTCATGCTTTGGGCCTCGGAACGCACCTGGGTACCGCACTATGTCACGCTGATTTTTGCGTTAATGGCGGTGGGGATGATTGCCGAGGACAAATTAGCCGCCATAAGCAGCCGCAAATTCGCCTGGGCGGCATTGAGCCTGACCGCGTTTTTGATGCTCTGGACATCCGAATTTGCCCGCATCCTGGGTCCGAATGGTCGGCACTACATCGACACCATAGATGTCGTGCTCTGGTCGTCGTTGGCTTTGGCCGCCGTGATATTAACGGCCCGATTCAGTGATAACGCCGAATATTCCGCGAATGGCGACGATCCGCATCCACTCCTATCCTGATCCCGTGTAAAACTTGCGATGAGGGCCAAACTCTCATGGGTGTGTAACACTATTAAAGAAGACCCTTTCAGGAGCGGAATTGGCGGTCGGAGGGTTGGCGATAATGCCGAAAGTGTCACGCGCCGCCGCAAAAACTTTTATCAGAATACATGCAACTGCTTGTCAATTCAGACCGCCAACGTTAAAAGTAGTTGGCATGAGAAAACAATATATCTAACACTTCTAATATCGGCGCGACGGATCCAACGGATATCCCCGATCGTGCCATTAAGCAGGCCGTTTCCGCATGTTTTGCCGACCGACATGCCGCAAAACGCCATAAGCCCGAGCTGGAGGTGTTACGTCTTATTTCCTATGACATTACATTTGAGCCGCTCACGGAAGGCAGTCCGCCCGAAACGCCTGAATTGGCCACGCGTTATGAAGAACTTCACCCCGGACAACACGAACCCGAGCAATGGCCGCTGTTGTTACCCGAGCTTGAATCACTGCATAACAAATATCCGGACGATGCAAAAATCGCTAATTATCTGGCGGCACTTTACAACCTCGTCGGCAGAGATGCGGATACGGATCGGATTTCCGAAGATCTTTACCGCCGACACCCGGATTATCTCTTTGCGATCATTGGGATGATCACCATTCACCTAAGTCGCAACGAGGTGGAAAAGGCGAAGGCAATCCTCAACAACCGTTTTGAATTATCAATAATGTATCCAGATCGCAAGATATTCCATATTTCCGAATTTGTCGCATTTTACAACATGATTGTGCGGTATCACGTTGCGTGTGGAAATGTGGATGTGGCGCAAAGTACGCTGGGTGTATTTAAGAGCATTGCGCCGGATCATCCCGCCGTCTCAAATCTTGAGAGCATTATTATGTTTCACAGCATGAAGACCAACTTCAGCAACCTGTTTAGCAATCTGCGCGGCCCAAATCGCAAGGCAAGAGGGAAATCCAAAAGAAAATAAATCTGGACCGCCAAATCGTGTGATTATGGCACAAAAAGGCTGCTGCCGGGATAGCCGGAAATACTGCGGCTGTGCCAGCCGGCTTTATCCGTCCAGGTGACAAATCCGGATGTCGTCGTGGCTTTTTGCAGATCAGAAAGACGGGGAATCAAAGCACTGATCGGCGGATCAAATTGCAGGCCCAGCAACAGGGAATAAGCTGCCGCTTCAGTGGTGATCATGTGGTAGGTGTCCGACAAAAGCCGCGGCTGATCCACATAGCCCGCGTTGGTGTAATCATGCGTACAGCCAAGCTGCCGCTGCAACGCCATGAATTTTTTGTTATCCAAAATGGATGGTTCGCTGACTTTACGGCCCAGCGCCAACTGAATCGGATGCGGATAGGCCGAGAAATAAAGGTACCCATGTACAATGGCCCACGCCGGCATAATGCCATTGGCCTTGATGTAATAAATCACCGCGCCATGCGCATGCAGAATTTCCAATTGTGCCGGCGTACCGGTGTAGCCCCGCTGGCGCATGGCGGCATTAACCGCCAGCAGCGCCATGGGGGTAAGCGTTTGCAAAGCCCGCGCCAGCCGTTCCGGATGCGCCAGCCGATTGACGACAACTGTTCCCAGGGCGCTGCTCATCGGCATGTCGGCGGATTGATATGTCAGCCAATACGGGCCAAACGCGTTGATCACATCTTTCTCCATATCCACGCCTGTTATTCCATTGATCAAGGTCAGCACCTGTCGCACATTCCGGCGAATCTGCGGGCTGGTTGCTTCAATGGTTTTCTTTGTCGTCGTTACAAATGCTTTCAAATTCAGATGGGACACGGTAACGGCGGGCGAATGTTCCGGGGCCAGTGTCAGCATATCAGCGGCACCGGATACTTTTTTTATAGAAGCATGGCGCATGGCCAAAAATGAAGTCTCAACCCATTGAGCACCGGAAAAACCGTCCGCGGATGCGAAAGCTGTATCATTGCGAAGGGACCGGCTATTAAGAATAACTTGCGCTTCTCTGAAAACGATCCGCTGCTGTCTGCCATGCGAGGTGCCGCGCAGTGCGGGGTTACTTAAGGCGTGATTCAGAATCGTATTGGCATAATGCCGCAGAGATGTAAGGTCGGCAAAGTCCGCCGCGACAGGTTCAGCCGGCATGAACCGCATGGAGCGACAAAAGCGGTCGGCAGTTGCGAGTGTTGTGCCCTTTCCTGCCAAAGCGCGCCGCACGCCGGATGTAATATGAATGCCCACATAAACCATCGGGCCGACCGAACCGGCCGAAAGACGCGGGCCGGAAGGATAAAGCTGGTGGGGCAATATTTTGAATAACGACAGGACCGCGTCCGGATATTTGCCCGCATCCATGATCAGCACTGCCTGCGGAAGCGCCGCAACATGATGAATGCCCGTGCGGATGGGCCGAAAATAAACAGCAAAAGAATGTGTTATTAATAATGAGGCAACGGCAATCGCGGTTTTGAATTGGGCCCTATTAAGTTGCGTGTTGTGGGTGGCGGGAAGTTCATTCAACTTCCGCAGCAGAACCGGCAGATTGCCCTCAATGAATTTTGCAATATGCGTGCGCGATAGCACAAAGTGGAGATTGGATGTTTTATATCCGGGCCATTTGGCCACCGGTCCAACCCATCCAAAATACATCTGCGCATCGGAGGGAATGCGGTCAGCCAGCGGTGCGCGGAAAGGTGCCCTTGCCGCCGCCGGCGCGGGCCAGGACATCATCGCGGCGATCCCGCAGGCCGCCAGCAGAGCCGGAACAATGAATCGACAGCGCCTCATGATCTGACTCCTGTGTGTCCGTTCCGCGGCTACGGACTGCTCGGTTTTGGCGGTGGCAGTTCGCTCTTGAGTTTCTTGGCTTTTTGAACAAGTTGCGCCGTGGATAATTCCGGAACCTGCGGGACTATGAACGCCCAAATCTCATGATCCTTGAATTTAATCGGCAAGATGCTGGCAAACAGATCCACACCATACCATTGAAACCATGGCCGTTTGGTGGTTTTGTGGGTATGCAGAAAATAATAGACATAGTCAGGTTTCAACGGCGTGCCTATATTTTCCTTCTTCCGCAATCGTACGCTGTAATCGCCGTACCATTTGAACTGCACCGTGCACGGTGTGGTTCCCTGCTGCACGTCATTAAGATAAACCAGACTTCCCGGTGGATCGCTCACCAGCGTCACGGACCGTTCAACACATCCGCCCAATGGCAATATCCATGCACAGGCTAATACGCAGCCCAGGAATCCGCGAATGCGCACAATACGATGGAATCTTTCAGACATCATGATGTGAATTGTAACAATATTTTTTAAGTCTGTATCGGTGCCGCGGGTCATGGCGTCAGGGTTGTGGCCGTCGTCATGGCCGCCGCTTGTCCGCGGACATAATCCAGAACGCCCAGGCAAACAATATTGCACAACTCATGGACGCTCGGATCGCTGATCTGATAAATGCTCTGAGGGCCTTTACTTTGATAACTTACCAGGCCGGCCCGCCGAAGAATCGATAAATGTTTGGAAGCCGCCGCCTGACTGATCCCGAGTTCTTCAGTCAACGTGCGCACGTTTGCCGGCGACTGTGCCAGTCGGGCCAACAGTCGAATACGATTTTCATCCCCGAGCGCCCGGAATCGATCGGCTACATGCTCAACAAGTTTGGGATTGGCAACATCAATCATAACACTACATTCCTATATAAGAATATAGTATAGCATGGTGGATATAATATCAAGCGATCATGGTAATTTTCACCGTTGTACGCTACATTATCATAGACGCGGAGCCTATTTTATTGTCAGGAGCGCGCTTTCGGGGTGTTGCATGGCGACAAACAGAAGAAAAGATGCCGCCACACTCTACGAGGTATTAGGCCGGGCGGCGCAGAAAACACCAAAAAAAGATGCTGCTCCACCGACACCTCCCCTGTCCGCCGAGACATCCATAACACCTTCCATGAACAACCGAGCCCCACTGCGCGTGCCCGTAGCTGGATCAATCCGTCCGCCTCCATCGTCCGCGTCCACATTTCCCACTGCCACCCCATCAAAAGAGATGCGAAGTTCTCCCACCCTGTCGCAATCTTCTCCGGAACCGGTGCTGCTGGATCAGATACTCGCACGATTCCGGCCTTGGATACTTGTGGTGGTCGCGGGAATTGTAGCTTTGATTCTGGCTCTGGTTATTATTGTTTCCACCAGCCGAAACACATCCCAAAAACCGTTGGAGCCGATAGCCATTTCTCCCGGCACGCCCACGCCCGGATACATTCAGCCGCAGTTGCTGCCGGTAAACGGCAATGTTTCTCCACCAGCGGCGGTAAGTCAACAACCTTTGGCACCGGCAAAGCGTGTGGTGCCACTACATCAGGGGCGGCTGGTTCCGGCGTCGCAGGTTACCCGCTCACCCAATCGCTGGTATCTGGTGATTTTGACAACATTGCCGCAATACGCCCGGCGCGCAGCGCAATTCATAGCCCGGCACGGGGTAAGTGTAACCGTCGAAAATGGACCGCAGAATTTCAAATGTGTTATTTCCGTGCGCGGATTTAAGCATCGGGCCGGAGCGGCAGCGATCGCCCTGCGCCGTAAGGTGGTGTACATCGGCACCCTGTTACCGGATGCCCGCCGCGCTGGCCGCAGTGATTTTAATACCGCGTACTATGCCCATGTCCAACGCGCCCAATAGATCCTGGCGCGGCGGTGGATGTTATGTTTGCGCGAAAGTTGCACTCAAACAATGAAACGTTGGCGAGCCTCCGGTTGCGTTAGTACCGGTAGAGCGTTGCCTTCTTATTGCCAGATGGAAGCGCTCAATGGTCATTATTTTCTTAACACGCGTCTGAAGGTGACAAACCCAGACGTGCTCTGGCAGGGATAAACCCAACTTCCAAATATTGCGTCCGCATTTGAATGCCTCAGGGATTATTCAGGTATACGGTCCCATCAATTCTTCAAGCCCAGCCCCAGGTAGAGGCGAGACCCGCTCAATGCCTAAGTAAGAAGAATGCGGATCCATAATGGTGCGTTTGGATGTCAACGATCATTTCCATACTGGCGTTCGGACACGCGACGGCTGATACCTTAAGGCTGTAGACCCCAAGTGTTCTTCGCGTGATTGTAGAGTCTATGAAGAAAGATCCAAAGGTCGCGCTTGGTGGTCGTGTTCGGAAATTGCGAAACGCTTTGGGTATTTCACAAGAGGGACTGGCTGCGCGAGCAAACCTTCACAGAACTTACATTGGTGGAATTGAACGGGGGGAGCGGAATGTAAGTTTAGAAAATATTGTTCGGTTGGCCAAATCACTGGAGGTGACACCTGGCGAATTGATGCAAGGGGTGGAGTAGTGACAATGGCATCGCCGTACGCGGGTTTCGACCAAACCCAGTGGAAGCGTATAACCGACAGGCTGATTCACGACCATCCGCTGCAGGCGTCCGTGATTGTAGCGGTTGTTTTGAATTCTTGGCAATCTCTCTTTGATTCAAAAATCGGAACCAGAGAGTTTCAGATTGGCAAGGACTTTTTTCCCAAACCGCAGGTGATGGGGTTCTTCCTTGAACAGCTCATTACACTCGATCTGAGCGCTCAGTACCCGGATCAATGGCGTGCGGAGAAATCGGCCGATGAAAAGGACATTGTGTACATTCCGAATGCTGGATATTCGGTGGAGATAAAAACGTCCTCCAGTCCTAAACATATCTACGGAAACAGGAGTTATGCCCAGGAGGGAAACGGCTCAAAGAAGAGCAAATCGGGCTATGTCCTGGCGGTAAATTTTCAGAAGTTTACAAACACAACAGAAAAGCCAATGATATTACGTGTCCGATTCGGGTGGCTTGACCATACAGATTGGATTGGGCAGACGGCTCCGACCGGCCAACAATCTCGGGTTAAAGGCGAGTCGGAAACCCTGAAATTACAGGTTCTCTACCCGCCTGCCTCTTGAAATAGTGACTGCTGTGCAAGGACTCGCTCCCGGCGACGCAAATGATCACTAATACGCTCGATTGCCGTACCGATGTATGCCGCCTTGACCTCAAACCCTATCACAAATCGGTCCAAGTCAAGCGCGACCTCGGCAGTTGTGCCGGAACCCATGAATGGGTCAAGGACAATATCTCCTTCATTACTGCACGCCCTCAGGATGCGTTCGATTACCGCTGCAGGGAATTGTGCCGGGTGATCCGTTCGCTCTTCCGATGCGCGATTTGCGCCGGATGTAACTTTTGGAATTGTCCACACGTCGGATGGGTTCTTGCCCAAGGGATTGCACTTAAGTTTGCCATTCTTCTTTTGGTTCGGATATTTAACCTCCGGATCGCGGACCGCATCCAAGTTGAATACATAATTATCAGAATTCTTGACGTACCAGAGGAATTTCTCGTTCCGGGGTGAGAAACTGTAACGTGTCGCGACACCCGCCCCATAGTTCCATATAATTTCCTGGACCAGGAAAAAAGGGACACGGTTCCACAGCAGGTACGGCAATGGAATTGCACGCGCCCGATTAGGAATGGAAAGGTAGCCCAAATTTAGCCAAAATGAGCCATTAGAAGTTACAACTCGGTGCACATTGCTGATCCATTCTTCCGACCAGTCCAGATATTCCTTCAGTGGCAACGACGTTTCATATTCCTTCCCTATATTATAGGGTGGTGACGTCACGCATAAATTAACCACGCCTGCCTGCATCCGGCGCATGCCATCGATGCAATCCAAATGGTATATCGCCACATTACGCTGACGGAAAGCAGGCTTGCCAAGCGAACCAACCACACTTTCAAATCGCTCGCAATTTGAGATGGTACTGCTCATATATGGTACTTATCGTATACAAGTGGTATCCTGTCAACTGAGCAAGCGCTAACTTCTTGCCTGATCCCAGCACCATGGGTTTTACGCAGGCGCGGGACATGTGCTATAATCCTCAGCTTGTTCGCCAGGGGTGTTCTGATGAATCGGAACTGAGAATAAACCCTTGGAACCTGACCCGGATTGTACCGGCGTAGGGAGCGCGAGCAGGGACTGCCACGTTTTCCCGTCGTTTTCACCTTTCGGGTTGCTAAACCTGGCCGCAATTGCGGTTGATTTTAAGGAGTGCCGCATGATGATTCAGCCCGCTGAAAATCTTGTTACCCAATATGAATTTGCCAGCGCGGGAATCGTTACCCCGCAGATGATTCGTGTGGCCCAGCGTGAGGGGCAGACACCGGAATTTATCCGGCAGGAAGTGGCGCGCGGGCGGCTGGTAATTCCCGCCAATATCCGGCATTTACAGGGCGCAGGAGGGCAGGCGGCGGCAACTTCTTTGATGGACATTCAATATGATTTACCTGCGGATGCCGGACATCCCGGTGCGCGGGGTGATGCCCGGCGGCTGTGGGTGAATCAAACTGTGGCCCAACGAACCAACGTCATCATGGATCCTGCCATGTTTAAGGGCCAGCGATCATCCAAACGATTGGACCCCATGGCCATTGGCCGCATGGTGACAACCAAAGTCAACGCCAACATCGGAGCATCGCCGGTTTCCAGCAATACCGCGGAAGAAGTTGAAAAATTACAATGGGCGCAAAAATTCGGGGCCGACACGCTCATGGATTTATCCACGGGCGGCAATCTGGTGGAATGCCGACAGGCCATAATAGATCACAGCACGATACCCATCGGCACCGTGCCTATTTATTCCATGATCATCGGGCGCAAGATCGAAGAACTAACGTATGACATTATCCTCCAGGAAATTGAACGCCAGGCGCAGCAGGGCGTGGATTATTTCACCATTCATGCCGGCGTGCTTAAGCAGCATCTCCCGCTGGTGAAAGATCGATTAACGGGCATCGTCAGCCGGGGCGGCAGCATGTTGGCCAAGTGGATGATTGTCCATAACAAGCAGAATCCGATGTATGAATTATTTGATGAGATTTCCGCCATCATGCGGCAATATGATGTTACGTATTCGTTGGGGGATGGCCTGCGGCCCGGGAGCTGCGCCGATGCCACGGATGCGGCGCAGTTGGCGGAATTACGCACGTTGGGCGAATTGGTTTATCGCGCGCGTGAGGCGGGTGTGCAGGTAATGGTGGAAGGGCCGGGACATGTGCCGATGGATCAGATTGCCATGAACATGCAGCTTCAGCAGCGGGTGTGTGATGATGCGCCCTTTTATGTGCTGGGGCCACTGACGACCGATGTATTTCCCGGCTATGACCATATTACCAGCGCCATTGGGGCCACAGAAGCGGCGCGGGCTGGTGCGGCCATGCTGTGTTATGTAACACCCAAGGAACATGTGGGGTTGCCAAAGGCGCAGGATGTCAAGGCGGGCTGTATTGCGTATAAGATCGCAGCACACGCGGGTGATATCGCCCGCGGCGTGAACGGTGCGCGACAATGGGATGATGACATGTCCAAAGCACGGGCGGCGCTGAATTGGCCGAAGATGTTCGAACTGGCCTTTGATGGAGAAACCGCTCGAGCCTTGCATGATGAAGATTTGGAAGTGGATACAGATTTCTGCGCCATGTGCGGCCACGACTGGTGCTCCATGCGAATCAGCAAGGAAATTCAGGAATTCGCCAGTGGTAAGGATGTCAATTTTGAGCCGGCAAAAAAATCGGCGCAATCGGCGGGCGTATCGGCGGAAGGTGCGGAACTTCTGAAACAGCGCGGCGTATTAACGCAGGAACAAATTCACGCCCTGGCTCATAAAGGCAAGAAAGCCGTGTGCCATAGTGACAGCGTAGCCGATGCCGATGAAGCCAGGCTGGTGCAGCTTAATACCCTCAAAGCCCATGGTGTGGTACTCAATGAAGTTGGGTTATAAGCGACTGGGTAAAAGTTCCGCACGCGGTTTTCCGCTGTGCGCTTCTTCAGGACGATTGCGTTATCGTTTGGATTTCGTGATCCGTTACGTCACTACAGGACGTGGCCACCGACCATGGATAACCCGCGGTCATGATGCCCAGCACAAGTATAATTCCGGCAAAAAGCACCGGATCAAAAGTGCGGCTGTAATTGGAAGCGTGCGGACCGAACACTTTCACCATGTCGGAAGTCATCGCCATCAAAAACGCCGCAATGGCCAGCAGAATAGTCATTCTGCGTCGCACCTGCGGTTTTGCCTGCGGATCGCTGGCGATTAACCCGGCCGCCATGAGCGTGAAAATTAAAATCACATAGTGCGGCACCCATCCCCACGCCTCCGCCCACAGCATAAAAGCGGCCACAGCTCCAATTTCAAAAATATAACGGCGGCTCTTGAATGTGGGCAATCCGCGGCGCATCCACACGAGTCCAGCGATGCCAATGGTTAACAGAATGATTCTCACAATCCGCTGGGCCATCGGCACCGACAGATTTAAGACATTCACATAATATTTTTTTGCGACACCATGATGATAGGTGACAAAAGCTGATCGGTGCGCCAGCAACCGAATAAGAAAACTCGGCAGGGATTCTCCGGACGTTACCGCCACCGCTCCTTTCACCAGGTAGGGAGCGATCATGGCATGAAAATATTGCTGATTCCAGAGCATGGCCTGACGCGGACCAAAACATAATGCAAGCGGTACAAATAGCCAAAATACGATACCTCCCAGCATGGCAATGGCGGGAATCCATCGCCGCCGCCATAGCAGATAGATCAAAAAAATCAGGGGAGTAACTTTAATGGCCACCGCCATGCCGATAAGCAATCCGCCCAACCAATCGCTCCAAGCTTCCTCCCGTTGCACCATAAACAATCCCGCGGCCAGCGGCGTAAGCATCAGCAGATTCATCTGCCCTTCCTGCATGTCGCCCACTACCGGCCATAGCCAGGTCAGCAGAATCAAGGCCATGGGAACCGCACTAATTTTTCCGCCGGCGCGCCGCACCATGGCCAGTACCGCATAAAAAATAATCGCCAGCATCAACGGTTTGCACAGCACCCATGCAAATTGTGCCGCCGGGAATGACATCCAGGAGAAGGGTGCCAGCAGAACAAATGTGAATGGCGGCATGGGCCAAAGATTGCCGGTGATAGCGAGATGCTGATGCAAAAATTGCGGCAACATCCGCAGCCAGCGATTGAAATCGTTAATGTCCGATGGATGAGCCAGCGCTAAATCTTTGGCCTGCCGATGCCAGGCCTGAATGGCAACAACCAGCGAGACAATCCCGACAAGAGTCCAGCCAAGCAACGTGCTCCACCATTGCCAAATCTGCAATTGTTCAAATTTTTTCATATATCCATGCCATCCACACAAGCCGCAATAGCGCTTCAACGCCATTGCGTTCATCGGCCATAAGTTACCTTGGGATACTACCATGCGCAATGAAGTCGGCCAAGGCAAAACTTCGGTGATCCATGCAACTCCGTGCCAATGGACCATCTATATGGGAACCCCACGCGGCGCGTTTTCATGCCGGCACACCCGCGCAGGAATTGCACGCGGGCACCAATGCAAAAAAGTTTAATTTTGGTTGGTATGTAAAATAACTGTAACCGTCCGTGTGCCGCTTTCTTTGTGGGGCAGACTTTCTTGTCTGCCGCAGTAAGAAATGCAGGTATGAAAACACGCACCACAAGTTATTGGCCGCCAGGCCGTGAATAGTTACAAATAACGGTCATTCAGTAAAGAATCCATTTGGCAAGCTGAAGGCTGCCATTCAGATAATCTTGGTTGGCGTATCGAAATCGACGACAGAATAATGGCGTAATTGCTGGTGTTCTGTCACGCCTAAATATCAGGATTGGCGGAGGGCCAGAGCACTAGGATTAAGGTATAAAGCGCTATTTATAAATATTAACTTCATATTAATGAATAAAATCTTAATGAATTCTTAACACAATGCTAATATTAAGCCATTGTTAGGAATGCTATAGTTTCGTATGAATTAAGAAGGCACCGATGCGTGTGATTGTTTTGCACGTGAGCTTTCAGGTGGATTTTAATGCGGAGAAGTACATCATGGCAGCCGCTGTAAACAATACCGTGCATGCTCGTGAAGTCACAGAAGCTCTCAACGAAGTAAAATTCAGTGGGTTTCACCTGCGCGCTATCATCACTGCCGGCATGGGATTTTTTACCTCCGCGTACGATTTGGCCATCATTGGTACCGCTGTGGGATTGGCCAATGAAACCTGGAAAGCCGGTCCCGCTGAAGTCGGTTTAATCGCGTCTTCCTCTTTATTTGCAACATTTATTGGGGCAATTTTATTTGGTACGCTGGCGGATCGTATTGGTCGCAAAAGTGTCTACGGCCTTGAAGCCATTCTTATGACCATCGGCGCACTTGGCAGCGCTTTTTCATTTGGGGTGTGGCAACTTATTCTGTGGCGCGTCGTGATGGGCCTGGGAATCGGTGGTGATTATCCTCTGTCGGCCGTTATCATGAGTGAATACGCCAACCGGAAGGATCGCGGCAAAATGGTGGGAATGGTATTTTCCTGTCAGGCCTTGGGTTTTCTGGCCGGACCAATTGTGATCCTGACCCTGCTGGCGGCGGGAGTCAACCATGATATTGCTTGGAGAATTGCGCTGGGACTGGGCGCATTGCCCGCGGCAGGCGTTATATTGTTGCGGCGGGCACTGCCTGAATCCCCACGCTGGCAGGCCCGTGCCAAAGGCCAAAGCATGAAGGCCTCTGCCGACCTGGCAAACTATACGGATGGCGTGGCCCGTTCGGGCGGCTCTGCTACACCAGTGGTGCGGGAACCTCTACGGAAATATGCTTTGACCCTGCTGGGCACGGCGGGCTGCTGGTTTGTTTTTGATTACGCCTACTATGGAAATACCATCGGTATGCCGGCGATTATTAATTCCGTGGCTCCACACGCATCAATGATTACCACGGTGGCCTGGAATGTTATTATCTTCGGATTATTTGCCGTTCCCGGTTACGTGTGCGCTTTTATGTTCAGCGACAGATTGGGGCGAAAATTTATCCAGATGATGGGCTTTGCGCTTATGACGCTGATGTTTCTTGTGCTGGGCCTGGTTCCGGCTCTGGCGCACAACGCGGCGGCATTTATCACCGTTTTTGGCTTGAGCTATTTTTTCTCGGAATTCGGCCCCAATGTCACCACATTTGTTCTGGCGGCGGAACTTTTCCCGGTAAACCTGCGAACTACCGGCCACGGAATTTCCGCTGGGGTGGCCAAATTAGGCGCGTTTCTGGGCGTGCTGTTTCTTAATGGTATTCTTGCGAAACTGGGCTTCGGCGGCGGCATGTTGCTATCCGCGGGAATGTCCGTGATTGGCTTGCTTCTCACAGCGGTTTGCATAGATGAACCTGCCGGTAAATCAT
>JAJYGE010000549.1 GCA_021785155.1 Planctomycetota bacterium | reverse complement strand
AACCGGCCATCTGCGGCGTCGCGTCGGCTCAAGGGGTTTACGAACCCGGTTCTCGCCGCCGACTCCTGGCATCTGGCCGGTTTGAGGCCAATCCACCCGTAATTACGGGTGGAACAGGGCACTAGTTTGACCATAAATACTTGAATCATGCCATAATGCTCCAGAACCCGCCGTGCGAATCCTGATTATATTCTACTCTGGTTGACGCATTGCGTATAATCGGCAAACTATTCGACTGGGCTTTATTGGCCGCGGTGGCACCGGGACGAATGTGGTTATACGAAGGAGGCGATATGCCCGCCAGTGATAAATTTTCCATCGGAATCATGCAGATGCGCTGCGCCAAGGATCCGGCGGTTAATCGGGACCGGACCGAGCGGCAGATTCGTGAGGCCGCCAGCCGGGGCGCCAATGTCATTTGCACGCAGGAACTGTTCTGTTCGGAATATTTCTGCCAGACGGAATCAACGGATATGTTCGACCTGGCGGAATCCATACCCGGCCCCAGCACTGAGCGTTACAGCAAACTGGCGGCGGAACTGAACGTGGCGCTGGTAATATCTTTATTTGAGCGCCGCATGGCCGGGCTATATCACAATACCGCCGTGGTCATTGATGCCGATGGTGCGCTGCTGGGCCTGTATCGGAAAATGCACATACCGGATGATCCGCTTTTTTTTGAGAAGTATTACTTCACTCCCGGTGATCTGGGATTCAAGGCGTTTCAAACCCGCTTCGGACGCATCGGGGTGCTGATCTGCTGGGATCAGTGGTTCCCTGAAGCTGCCCGCCTGACCGCCATGCAGGACGTCAGTGTGCTGTTCTATCCCACCGCAATTGGCTGGCATCCGAAGGAAAAGGCGGAATTCGGGGCGGCGCAGGTTGATGCATGGCAAACCATTCAACGCTCGCACGCCATCGCCAATGGGGTATATGTTGCCTCGCCCAATCGAGTGGGGCATGAAGGTGCCAAAGACGGTGGACTGGAATTTTTCGGCAGTTCCATTATTTGTGATCCCTTTGGCCGCTGGCTCCAACGTGGGTCGGTGGATAAGGAGGATATTCTTATCGCCGAGGTGGATCCAGATCTGCAGGAGACCGTTCGCCGAAATTGGCCGTTCTTCCGTGACCGGCGGGTGGATGTGTATGACGGACTTACCCGGCGATTTTCCCAACCATGAACTGACATGTCTGTGTGAACCGGAACTATCAATGACCGTAGAAAAAAAAATATTGAAACAGGCCGATCCCATCCCGTTACAGACGCCGCGACAGCGCGGCTATCGGATGCCCGCCGAATGGGAGCCGCACGCGGCGACCTGGCTGGCGTGGCCCCACAATAAAGAGGATTGGCCGGGAAAATTTGAGCCGATCCCCTGGATCATCGCGGATATTATTCGGCACATTGCATCCGCGGAAATCGTTCATCTGATTGTGGAATCGCGCTCGAATATTTCCGCGGTGCATGATATTCTGGATCGATCCGGCGTAAAGCTTGCCGCGGTAAAGTTTCATGAATTAAAAACGGATCGAATCTGGACCCGTGATTCCGGACCGATATTTGTGAAGAAAGCGGGTGCCGCGGCGGGAAGTGTAGCGGCGCTGGGGTGGCTGTTTAACGCCTGGGCCAAATATGACAATTATCATCTTGACGCGCTGCTGCCGGCGTATGCGGCGAAATGTCAGCGCATGGAATTGCATAACCCCGTGGCGGTACGGTCGGATGGAACCGTCGTCCGGCTGGTGCTGGAAGGAGGTAGCATCGATGTTAATGGCGCAGGCTGTCTGCTGACCACGGAGGAGTGTTTGCTGTCCAAAGTGCAATGCCGCAATCCAGGCGTTTCCCGCACCGTGCTGGAAGAAAATCTCTGTGAGAATCTGGGGGTGGAGAAAATCCTCTGGTTACACAGCGGCATCGTGGGAGATGATACGCATGGACACATTGATGACACCGCCCGGTTTGTCAGCCCTACCGCCATTGTCGCGTGTGTGGAGCCTGATACGCGGGATGCCAACCATCGACGAATGCGGGAAAATATCCGTCGGCTCAAGGCCATGCGTGATGTCCGCGGACAGCGATCTAATGTCATTGAATTGCCATTGCCCAGGCCGGTATATTTTGAAAAGCAGCGATTGCCGGCCAGTTATGCCAATTTTTATGTCTGCAATGCCGGCGTCATGGTGCCGGTATTTAATGACCCCGCGGATGTGCGGGCGCTGAAAATTATGGAGCAATGCTTCCCGGATCGAAGCATTATTCCGATCTATTGCCGTGATCTGGTGTGGGGTCTGGGCACGTTGCATTGTATGACGCAGCAACAGCCGCGATAATGAGATTCAGATGACCCGGTGTGCTGACCGGCGAGATAAAGGTTTGGAGTCACTATGAGAATTCTGGTAACAGGTGGAGCGGGCTTTATCGGCTCCAATTTAGCGAGGTATTTAACCCACCACGGACACAACGTTGTGGTGCTGGATGATTTTTCCTCCGGAGATTTTAGAAATCTGGTGAAATTTTCCGGTGAAGTGTATACCGATCGTTGTGAAAATCCTCCACCGGGACGGTTCAATGTGATATTTCATGAAGCGTCCATCACGGATACCACCGTGAGTGATCAATGGAAAATGATGGAAAATAATGTGGAGCGTTTCCGGACGGTTTTATCTTGGGCGACGATATGGAAAGCCCGCGTGGTCTGGGCCTCGTCCGCCGCCACCTATGGCAATCGCCCCGCGCCCATGCGCGAGTCCGATGAGCCGTCCCCATTGAATGTGTATGGCTACTCCAAATTGGCCATGGAACGCCTGGCCGCCAAATGGCATGGTGATTCTCATCTGCCCATTGTCGGTCTGCGTTATTTCAATGTCTTTGGTCCCGGAGAAGCGCACAAAGGGAAATTCGCCTCCATGATCTATCAGTTGGCCCAGCAGATGAAAGCGGGTAAACGCCCGCGGATTTTCCGTGATGGCCAGCAGCGCCGTGATTTTGTCTGGATTGAAGATGTCATTGCGGCCAATGTCAAAGCGATGGAAGCGGAAGGTTGCCATGTATTGAATATCGGAAGCGGTGTGTCAGAATCCTTCAACGCCATCGTGGCGGAATTAAATCAGACGATGCACACCCATCTTCAGCCGGAATATATTGATAACCCTTACAGCTTTTTTCAAAATCATACCGAAGCCGACATCACACAGGCGCGTGCAATTCTGGGCTATGCGCCGAGCGTCGGCCTGGCGGAAGGAATACGGAATTACCACGGATCCGGAGCGCTATGATGGAATCAAGATATATTCCGCAATATCTTGTCGGCGAGGTGGTTGCCGCATCACATGCGTCAACCATGAAATCACCTCGCAGCGGTTTGAATTCATGCGCCGAAGAGTCTTCCCGCGCGGCGGCAACGTGCGGCAATTTTTCGCGCCGGGGTGAACGTTTTCCCCGCCAAGTAGGCGATAGCGGGAAATTGTCGCTTTTCTTCCGGCGCGACGGGGCGTTTTCCGCCGTGCCAGTGGAATATGGCGCGCTGCTGGCTGTATTTCTGACTCTTATCCTGGCGGGGTGTCACACGCCGGCTGCCACTGGGATGAAACATCATTCTCCGACCATCTCCGGCATTAAGGCCTGGATTGTCCGCGGTGTCGGCGGATATAACGGGCGATTAACCGGCGTTCTGAATTACCGCAACAGTGTGATTCCGGTGGTCGGCCATCTTGATTTAACCAATGCGTATCGCTTTACACTGACTTTGCAATCCGCCGATGGAAGTTGGGCATTTATTCTGCGCCGCAATTGGGCGGGGTCTCATTTTATCGTTCCACCGGGGCGGGGTTATAAGCCCGTCGCGCTGGCCATAGGAGAGGCGGTATCCCTGGCGTTCCGCCGTCCGGAAGGGCCGTGGACCGCCGAAGTCAAAGGCACAATGGATACGGTGAAATACAAAGACGCCAATGATAATAAATTTCAATGGCGGCTGGTTCGCGTTGGCCGGAGCCTGGTGTTGAATCAAACGCGTGTAAAAAGGCCAACGGGTAATCGCGCCGTCATAACGTACACGGGCCGGGGCCGGTTCCCCACTGGTGTAAGCATTTCCGATAGGCATTGGCGTTATACGCTGCAACTCAATTTGCGGGATATTCAAGCCTTGTCCGTCATGGCCAGAGGGTCGTAAATAAACATGTCGAATGGAAAGTGCTGATGACTGTAAAACTTGCCGGCGACATGATCCTGCAACACCCATTTCTGGCGGAAGGTGCCGGGGCATTGGCCGTTGGTGCCGTGGCGATGTGGTATTCGATTCTGTATTCCGGGAGCCAGATTGTGGCACCGGTAACGAAGATAATTAACAGGCCTGATGCGGTCGCCCTGACATTTGATGACGGTCCGACACCGGGTTTCACCGACCGTGTGCTGGATATTTTGCATAGCCATCATGCGCGCGCCAGTTTTTTTCTCATCGGATCGCAGGTGCGGGAACATCCAGATCTGGTGAAGCGAATGCTGGCCGAAGGCCATACCGTTGGCAATCACACCTGGGATCATGACCATCAGGGTGTCTGGCGGGGGGAGGAATATTGGCAGCACCAGTTGGAGCGCACCAGTGCGGTGTTGTCGCAGATAACCGGACGTTCGCCAGCTTTATTTCGTGCGCCGATGGGATTCAAAACGCCGCCGCAGGCGCGGGCCGTGCGCAAGCAGGCGATGCGTTACATAGCGTGGCGTGTGCGCGCTTGGGATACATTACGGATTTCTCCCGCCACCATCTGCCGCATCGTCACATCCCAGATTCGCGCTGCGGATATTGTCACCATGCACGACGGACTGGAACCCGCGCGCCGGAAATGCTCCCAGGAATCCACCGTGCGGGCGCTGCCGGAAATCCTGAAAATCCTCACCGCCCGCGGCCTTCAATCCGTGAGCCTGGAACAGGGACTTGCCACTCCCACATATCAATGAGATGCTGTGTCGCGGCAGCAACGGGTGGCTGCCGGGTGTACTGGCGCACCGGTTACGGTTCAAAAGCGATACAATCGCCGGTCATCCGGGATCCGGGGTATTTACTGCGCCGGTAAATCATTTATGATGTCGGACATGAAAAACATCCCAGATACCATCCGAATGCGCCGTCTGCGACGCAGCAGTCTGCTGCGGAACATGCTGGCCCAGAGCAGTTTGTCACCGGCCAACTTTGTTGCGCCGCTTTTTGTGCGCAGCGGGGAGGGAATTCGTCGGCCCATTGTCAGCATGCCGGGGCAATATCAGCTATCGCCGGATATGGCATTGGAAGAACTTATGGAATTGGCGGCCCGTGGAATTAAGGCCTATCTGCTTTTCGGCGTCGTGGATGCCCAGGACAAGGACGATACCGGCAGCCACGCCCATGATCCGAATAATGCGGTGTGCACAACGCTGCGTCTGGCACGCGATGCGGGCATTGATATGCTTTCCATCACTGATTTATGCTACTGCGAATATACCAGTCATGGCCACTGCGGCCCCCTGTTGCGGCCGCTGGCGAAGCCAATAGGCCGTAAATCCGCAAAATCCGGTGGGGCCGTCGGACGGCGAGCCGGGCTGGTTTCGTCCGGCCCGACCACGGTTGACAATGATGCCACCATTGAGCAACTGGGCGTTCAGGCGGTGCTCCACGCCCGGTCCGGCGCGGATATCGTTGCGCCGTCGGGCATGATGGATCATGCGGTGGAGGCGATTCGTACCGCGCTGGATACGGGGGGCTTTCACGATACCTCAATACTCAGTTACGCCGTTAAATACGCCAGCGCGTTTTACGGTCCATTTCGAGAAGCGGCTGAGTCACCGCCACAACTGGGTGATCGCCGTGGCTATCAGATGGATTTTCGTCGTAATGCGCGGGAGGCCATACGTGAGGTACAGTTGGACGTGCGGGAAGGAGCGGATATGGTTATGGTCAAGCCGGGGATGGCTTATCTGGATATTCTCTCCACGGTTTGCCAGGCCGTTGATGTGCCGTGCGCGGTGTATCAGGTCAGCGGTGAATACGCGATGTTCAAAGCGGCCTCGCAGGCGGGGTGGATTGATGAAAAACAGTGTGTTCTGGAAATGATGCATGCGTTCCGCCGGGCCGGTGCGGCCTTTATTATCACGTATTACGCCTCGGAAATTCTGGGTTGGCTGCGGGAGTGATGGCGGAGTTTCTTTGTTGTGCCCTTTTTGTGGGGAGCTGAGGCAATTTCTATCCCCGTGAATGTGTCCCCGTCAGATGGGTTGTTGCGTGGGATGCTTTGCCAGCGGGGGTGAGGACAATTTTGCGGTGAGCCGACTGTTGAGCAATCCGCCGGTCAGCGCCAGGGTTATTTCAACGAGTATTTGAAATACTCTGGGCAACGCCACGACCACTACCACCAGTTCTGGCGAGCCGACCAATGGCGCAATAAACAGCGCCTGCACGGCTTCGCGCACGCCCAATCCGCCGGGCAACAGGCTGAACATTCCCAAACTGACGGATAAAGCGAAAACGCCGATTAACTCGACGGTATGCAGGATGCTGACATGGTGCACACAACTTACCGCCGCCCACAGGGCAAGGCCGCCAAAAAGCCAGGTGGGCAAAAACATCAGGACCGCTAAGATCATGTGTGAGAGCTTGAATCTGCGGCTGGGTGGAATGGCGGCTTTGCCCATGGAGCGCAAGGCGGTATTGATTATCCAGAAAAAAAAGGGGGGATAAAACAAGCCCAGCAACGTGGCCATCAGCAGTCCGCACCCGACCAGATAAAGCGGATGATTGCGCGCCGCCAACACCAGCGCTGTGGAGCCTACCAGGCCGCCCGAAAGTGTATACATGGCATTTTCCAACAGGGTGGACAGCAGGCAGGTTTCGCGCGCCATGCCCGCGCGATGCGTGCGTTCCAGTCGCATCAGCACCAGCAGCACCTTTCCGGGCGCGTATTTGCCCATTTGGCTGAATGTATACGCTCCCAGCAGCGGCAGTATCGGGCTGCGGTCTCCCATTTGCCGCGCCAGCCACAGCCAGGTCAGGGAATTGGTGGCCATGATGGCGATAAACGCCAGGGGGATAATGGTGCAGTAACGCCAATCAATATGCACCGGGTGTTGACCGACCTGATGCCAGGTTTCCGCCAGTTTGATGCCCACAAACGTGAACACCGCCACCATCACCACGAGCTTAAGAATAAATACGCCGGTCTTTTTTGTCACAGACAGTTATCCGCCTTGTATACGTCATCCGGTGGCCGCCCGATTCCGGCCAGATACATCCCATAGGCCGCCGGGATCGACTACATGTTCTCTATTATGGAGTAAACGCCCGCAGTTGTCTGTTTATGCAATACCTTGAACTTTGTGGGCGGAATTTCGTCGATTCAGGTGGTGATCCGCGCCAGGGCAGTTGCGGGTAATCGGACAGATTCCTAGTTCCCGTATCGGCGTTTTACCTAGTTACGATTCGGTGAGCTACCGATATACATGGCCCTTGCATGTGGCGATGATGACTTACGTGATACTTGTGGATCGCCCACATTCGCTGACGAGGGCCGGCGGGCGATTCAGATGAACCATCTTGCCCTCGCATGGCCGGTTTAGGGTGGCAGCTTTCCTTACCGGCCATGCTTTTTTTTAGACATTCCATCCCCGCCGGAACGGGCACACTCGCCTGAACCGTCATTGCCGCGCATGAATGCCGGGACTTGACTCTGGAGATAAAAAGGCCCGATGCAACATCGGGCCTTTTTTAATATCGGAAAATGATTATGGCTATCGCCATTGATCCGGTGAAGGATCATACCGGCTGTGGCTGAAGTTCCAGTTCCCGCACGCTGCGACGGCCAATGAAGCCGACGCTTATGTCGTGCCAAAAGTTAATGGTCGGTTCACCAATTTGCCAGCATAAAAGAATATCTCGGCCATTAAACCGCGACGGAAAGTCAATGAGTCCGCGGGAGGGATCCTTGAGTTCCACCCCCACCGTTGTCAATTCCTCCAACAATTGTCCAAGCTGCGCTGTCATGGCGTCGAGTTGAGATTCAATCGCATTGGCCTGCTCGGAAGATGTATGCTCATGACTTGATACAGTCTGATGAACCAGTTTGCGGCGCTGTAATTCAATGCGCTGAATATCCTCCGCAATGCGGTTCACCAGCACCAGAGCGCGGCGAGCCTCCGCCAAGGTAAAATAACGCCGCGGTAGCGGCTCCAGTGTGGCTTTATTTTCAGGTGTTGAACGGATCATAAAATCAACCGCCTTTCCGGTCCAAAACTTATGCGCAGGCGTCTTTCAATAAACGCCTCTCTCTATCATAGCCTACCAAACTCTCAAATCGGCAGTTTCTTTCCCGGAACTTCAAGGAATGCTGATAATACGTTGAAATTTTCTCTCGCGAACCAAAAACACGACCTTCCACCGCCGTGTCAGGCGCTATCGCGTCTACCTCACGGCGGGCAACTATCCTTTTGCGGCGACCGCCGGACTGGCCACTTTATAAGCCTCCGCCGATGGTTCTTTAATGGTGGTAATCAATTTATCCACCACGGCGTCGGTATCAATTCCCTCCGCGTCGGCATTAAAGTTGGTGATAATACGGTGCCTCAGCACGGGCTTGGCGACATGACGAATATCATCGGTGCTGACATTCATGCGTCCGCGCAAAAGCGCTCTGGCTTTGGCGCCCAGTACCAGATTCTGGGCCGCGCGCGGCCCGGCACCCCAAGTCAGCCAGTTTTTGACGAAATCGGGCGCTTCTTTTTCCTGCGGGCGCGTGGCTCGCACCAGATTGACGGCATAATCAACCACATGATCGCTCACGGGGATGCGCCGCACCAATTTCTGAATTGCGATAATATCTTCCGCGGTCAGCACCGCGTGGGGTTCATTGCGAATATCCATCGTGGTGTTTTTGACAATCATTCGCTCATCGTCACGCTGGGGATAACCCACCCGTACCATGAACATGAATCGGTCCAACTGGGCTTCAGGCAGCGGATACGTTCCTTCCTGTTCCACGGGGTTTTGTGTCGCCAGTACAAAAAATGGTTGCTGTAATGCGTAAGTCTGACCACCCGCAGTGACCTGATATTCCTGCATGGCCTGCAAGAGGGCGGCCTGGGTTTTCGGCGGGGTGCGGTTGATTTCATCAGCCAGGAGCATGTTGGTAAATACAGGCCCCTTTATAAAATTAAATACACGTTTACCGGTTTGCGGGTCTTCCTGAATAATGTCCGTGCCGGTAATGTCCGACGGCATTAAATCCGGCGTGAATTGAATACGATTAAAATTGAGGTTCAATACTTTGGCCAAGGTGCTGATCATCAGTGTCTTGGCCAGTCCCGGCACGCCCACCAGCAGGCAATGCCCGCGCGAAAACAGCGCCAGTAGAAGTGATTCCATGACATCCGACTGCCCCACAATAACTTTCCGAATTTCTCCCAGCAGCGCCTCACGTACCAGTTTGAGACGCTCTACCGCAGCGGCTTCCGTGCCGGAGGGAATGGCTGAGGTTGTGCGAGGGCGGGGATCAGGGGTGGGAATCGAGGTCATCCGTTTACTCCTAAATACTGTCCAAGTAAGTCTGCGGCCTTTCGCCGAGGTATATTTCCCCCGGCCCCTTCAGGCCATTGCATTATCCAAACAACGCCGCAGCAGGGCCGTTTGTTGCCGGGGCAGTCTGCACACTCCGGGACAGACTGCGGGCATTGTAACCGATGGTCACAATGATAAGCCAATTACTCCCCTTAGTCCGTCGATGGCGGCGTTGCAATAAATCCGGGCAGTGTATCGGGGCACCCCATCCCACTGTTGGAACAGTAGACCAGTGGAACAGGTGAGCAGGAGGAGGGCCGCAGGTGTGTTCCCACAAACACCAGCAACCCTACAGGCCCGCCTTATGTGCTCTACTGCTCTCCTCTTCTAAATTCAGCAGCTCTGCGGCGGCAGCCGCCGCGTGTGCTTGCACCGCGCGTTTTGCGCGGCAGCCGTCGGTGTTGAGAAAATAGCAACCAGTGCTCTGTCACGCCTAAACATTAGGATTGACGGAGGGCCAGGGCGTGGTGATTTTTACGGTCCGATACAAAGCTGGGATATTGCGTGACAGCGCATTCATGCTGGCAATGGAAGGTATGCCGCCGAATGAGGCCGGAGCCTGGCAAAAATGTCGCGTCGGATTATTGCCATCCGCATTGGCCCAGCAGGGGCACAAAGCGACATTCCAGAAGATCGGTGCGCGTAATTTCTCCGCCGTGACGTTCAAAGCGGACGAGCATCTGCATGTTGCGGTCACCGATGGGAATCACAAGCCGACCGCCATCAGATAATTGTGCCAGCAAAGGTTCGGGAACCACGGGGGCTCCGGCGGTTACCAGAATGCCATCAAAAGGTGCGTGCATTTTCCATCCCATCGTGCCGTCGCCGATACGATAATAAATGTTGTCCAAGCCGAGTTGCGCCAGGCGGGCCTGTGCCGCCGCGGATAATTGTGGCACATTTTCAACGGTAAATACAGCCGCGCAGAGCATCGCGAGAATGGCTGTCTGATACCCGGTTCCCGTGCCGATTTCGAGAATTCGATGCTGCGGTTGCACGTTGAGTTCCGCAGTCATGATGGCCACCATGAAGGGTTGACTGATCGTTTGGCCGTAATCGGACGCCATGGCATGATCATAATACGCCGCCCGGCGTTCCTCCTCACGCGTAAAACGATGCCTTGGCAAACACGCCAAGGCCCGGATCACGCGCGGTTGCCGGATGCCACGCGCAATAATCTGCTGGCGTACCATATCATGCCGCCGTCGGCGGTCGCATGGCGTATCAGCGCTCAGCATGGAACCAGGCCGCGGGTGGCCGGAATCGGGAGCATCGGCTTGGGGCGAATCAGGAATCATCAATAACACCGATTGGTATTATAATCTTTTATATGAAACAACCGGACACACAAACACTTATTCAATGGGATCGCCGGTATGTATGGCACCCGTTTACGCCCATGAAGGCCTGGATGGAAAAAACCGATCCACCTATTATTGAACGCGGGCAGGATGAATTTCTCTATGATACCCTGGGGCGGCAATATATTGATGGTGTATCATCGCTATGGTGCAATGTCCACGGACACCATATTGCGGAATTGGATCAGGCGCTAAGGGATCAGCTTGATCAAATTGCCCACACCACGCTATTGGGGCTGTGCAATGTGCCAAGCATCATGCTGGCAAAACGGCTGGTGGAAATAGCGCCGGTGGGATTATCTCGGGTGTTTTATTCCGATAATGGCAGCACGGCGGTGGAGGTGGCGTGCAAACTGGCGTACCAATATTGGGTGAATCTGGGGCGAAGGGAGAAAAGCCGGTTTATATCCCTGCGTGATGCCTATCATGGCGATACGCTGGGCGCGGTTTCCATTGGTGGTATTCCGGCGTTTCATCAGGTTTATGAGCCGTTGTGTTTCCCGGTGGATCGCGTTGCGCCGCCCCTGCTGCCCCCATTTGCGGGTGCCGATGCGGCGATCACCACGCCGGCAAAGGATTCCAAATCATACGCCGGAAACCTGCATTGGCAGCAGGACATCGAAAACCTGCTGGCGCAACATCCAGGTCGGCACGCGGCAATTGTACTTGAGCCGCTGGTGCAGGGGGCCGGTGGAATGCTTATGCACCCTCCGGGCACGCTTACCCGCCTGCGGCAAATTGCTGACCGGCACAAGGTGCTGCTGATCTGTGACGAAGTGATGACCGGCTTTGGCCGCACAGGAAAAATGTTCGCCTGTGCGCATGAGGCGATAACGCCGGATCTGCTTTGCCTGTCCAAAGGGCTTACCGCCGGGTATATGCCGCTGGGCGCGACACTGGCCACCGAAAGGATATTTGAGGCGTTTTATGCCGATCCCCGCGAAGGCAAAACTTTTTTTCATGGCCATACGTTCACGGGGCATCCTCTGGCGTGTGCGGTGGCACTGGCATCGCTGGATTTAATGGAGTCCCGCAAAACCTTGGATCATGTCCGGGAGCTGTCCGCGGCCATGGCTGAAGGTCTGGCACCGTTGCGCGATCATCGGCATGTCGGCGACATCCGGCAGATCGGCCTGGTGGCCGCCGTGGACATTGTGCCGACCCGGGAACCTGGGGCGCGGTTTGATTATCATTGGCGCATCGGTGGGGAATTATGCGCCGCGATGCGCCAGCACGGTTTGATCCTGCGACCTCTGGCCGACACCCTGGTGCTTATGCCTCCGCTGGGCAGCAAAGTGCAAAGTATTCGGCGCATGACTGAAATCGTTGTACAATCCGTCGCAAAGATGGAAGATATTATCCGGTTAAAGCAGGAGTTGTAGGATTCGTGAAAACAGCTAAGTCTAATGCGGTCCCGGAAATTGAAATTGCCGTCAACCCCAAAAAAATACTTTCCGCCTTTGGCAAGCCGGGACTGTTCATAACCGGTACCAATACGGATATCGGAAAAACGACAGTGACCGCAGCGCTGGCAGGAGCATTTCGACGCTTGAATATTCGGGTTGGGGTGTGCAAGGCCATTGCATCAGGCTGTCCCAAAAATCCGCAACGGGGCCAAAGCGAACACCTGACGGATGATGATCTGTTATCTCCGGACGCAGCCTTGGCCGCGCGCATGGCCGGAATGGATACCACGGATGAAGCATTGCTCAAGGTCATCAGCCCGATTCGCTTTGCCGCACCTGTTTCGCCGCATGTGGCGGCGCAAATAGAACAGCGCGAACCGGACTGGCAACGCCTGGCAACCGCGCTTGATTACTGGCGTAACCATTGTGATTTCCTGCTGGTGGAGGGAGCGGGTGGCTGGCTGGTGCCTTTGAACCGCCGGCTCTTTACGATCGCCGATCTGGCGCAAATACTGGCATTGCCAACGGTGGTGGTGACCGGTGCCTATCTGGGAACGCTCAATCATACATCCCTGACGGTGGAATCCATACGGGCGCGAAATATCGTTGTGGCGGGGCTGGTAGCCAATCGCGTGCCCATAGAGCGTGACATATCCATTCAAAGCAGCCTTGATGAATTGCCACACCTCATGCACACACCCATGCTGGCCGTATTGCCGGAGGACTTGCAGGTTTCGCCGACCCATGTGCCAACAAATTTTGTTGATGCCATGGAACCCTTCGCCCGGCAATGGTGGAATAACCTGTTCCATCGGTAAGCGCGGCGCGATGTGCGGTGGTTGACGGTCGGTTTATTCTTTCACCGTGCGTCCGGGCCGGCGCGCCATGGGAAATGCCTCGCTGATTCGGGAAAATTACGGGGCCGGTTTCCGGACATATTTGACCTCTGTTGCAACGGCGGGACGCGGGGTTAAAGTAACGTCATGAATTCCGAGGATGAGCATATTATTTCGCCGCCATCTACACCTCCAGTACCCGGTGGGGTGAAGTCCTTGCGCTTTATAAAATCCAATCGACTTTCCGGAAAAAAACTTATCGATACAGTCTATAAAACCGGCCAGCGACGGCGGCATAAGCCGTTGATGGCGTGTGTGCTGCGGCGGGAAGACTCCGGCCCGGCGCGCGTGGCGATATCCATCGCGAAAAAGTGCGGATCAGCCGTGGAAAGAAATGCAATCCGCCGGCGCGTGCGCGAAGCGTGGCGACTGGCACAGCATGAATTTCCACCGGGAATCGATGTATTGGTGGTGGTGCATCCGCATCCACCTGTGACAATGCTGGACTATCAGAAAATTCTGCTGGCAATGCTGCGGTGAAAAAACAAACTGGAGTTGGGACGAGGAAAAAGTGGCTAAAGCATTGTGACATACGGATAAAAAGCCAGGGAATACTCGGAACTCGCTTATCGGATGGGCCGGGAACCTGATCCCGCAACATTTGACATCCAAGCGGTAAACAAAATCCTGGCGGCAATGAAGCTGTAAAAGCTCCGGCGAGGAAAAAAATGGCGCAAGGACTTACCTGCCATCAATCGTCGCGACGACGGAGATCAGTCCTTGGCGGTTTTCATCGGCACGAGTTTCAATGGCGGAATTATCAATGGCACATCCGTTACACCGCCGGGAATCGGCGGAACGGTGAAGGTGGCGTGAACCGTGCCGATCGTTCCGTAGGAGTATCCAAACCGCTGCGGGACCTTGACTGCGGGGTTCACCGCAACGGCTGTAACATTGTAAATACCCGGAACAACGTCCCGGATGGTAAAGGTATTATCCGCACCGATAACAAAGTTGTAATCGTGGAACTTCGTTCGCATCCATAACTGATAGTGGTTCAGGAAGGCCTTGCCAGCCGCTGTGGCAAAGAATTTGCTGAACCAATGGGATCGCTGCGCATTGGTGCCGTGTTTGATGTTAAACGGCATGGGCCATGACGGTCGTCTGGTGTCCGCATCGCCCATTTCAAAATACCAGTCACGTATTGCCGCCACGGAACGGGGAATAATTATGCGTCCCTCCACGGTCTGCCCAACGCCACCGAGCGTTACATTCGCGGTCTTGCCGGGCAGAACAGTTACGGGGCAAACCAGTGCCCCCGAACTCCCCACCAGAGGGCCTGAAATTCGCATTTGAACGGATGCTTTGCCAGCGGGAAAACGGGGAATTCTGAACCGCCCAGCCGAATCTGTCCGGGTTGTCACCCACCAGGAAGCACCTGTGAAGTGATAAGTTTGGTGGTTGGGAACCATAGGTATGGAACGGTAGGCGAGAATTTTCTTGTCGGCTCCCGGCTTGGTGCCAAACAGCAGCAAGCCTTGTATATGTCCCCATTTTGCCAGGTGGATAATGCCGGATTTGGGCATCTGTGATCGCGACAAAACAGCGGACCCCGAACCATCGTAAATGACAATCTGATAATTTCCCTTCTGCGGCACTAGGTTCATTTGGCCATCTGCGCCGATTCGCGCGGTGGTGGCACTCTGGGTCTCGTCAAAGCCGGTGAGATATATCGTCGCGTTATGCCCCGCCGGAATCAATATCGCTTTGGCTCCCACGGCGACGGAACCGTCCGGATTGAGCACCTTTGCGGTGATCTCCGGCGCGGGGGTCAGCTTAAACGCCAGGAAAATATTTCGCTTATTATTGGGGAACAGCCTGGAATCCGCCGGAAGATAACCACTGGCTTCTATTCGAATCGCGTAGGCCGCACGCT
>JAJYGE010000564.1 GCA_021785155.1 Planctomycetota bacterium | reverse complement strand
GTTGGAACTCGTAGCGCTCAAACGTGCGCAGATTAAATATTCCACGGTACAAAACTGGTACCCGGGGGACAAAGACGGCAAAGGCGGGATTTATAATTTTGTCACCAAACGCGGCAAATGTATGGAAAACGCCCGTATTTCCTGGACGCAGGTGGAAACCGGTTCGGCGATCACCTGGAAATATCCCAGTGTGATTCTGCAGGGCGATAATTCCATCGGTGAATTTTATTCCGTTGCGCTGACCAATCACAGACAGCAGGCCGACACCGGCACGAAGATGATTCACATCGGCAAAAACACCCGCAGCACGGTGGTTTCCAAGGGAATTTCCGCAGGCAAAGGGCAGAATACATACCGCGGCCTGATAAAAATTTTGAAAAACGCCACCAACGCTCGCAACTACACGCAGTGCGATTCACTGCTGCTGGGGGATAAATGCGGTGCCCACACCTTCCCGTATATTGAAGTACGCAACACAAGTTCCAAAGCGGAACATGAAGCATCTACTTCGAAAATCGGTGAGGATCAACTGTTTTACTGCAAGCAGCGCGGCATTTCTCTGGAGGATGCGGTGAATATGATTATCAATGGATTCTGCAAAGAAGTGTTCCGGGAACTGCCAATGGAATTTGCGGTTGAAGCGCAAAAATTACTGGGCGTGAGCCTTGAAGGCAGTGTCGGATAGGTCAAGGCGATGTTCCCCGGGCAGTACCTTGGCCCGTAAGTAAAACTCCTGATTGCATTTGGAAAGGAAGCACATTTTATGGCATTGGTTGAAATAAACAATTTACAGGCTGCCGTGGGCGGCAAGCAGATACTCAAGGGTATTGATTTAACGATCAACCCCGGCGAAGTCCACGCCATCATGGGCCCCAATGGCTCCGGAAAAAGCACGCTGTCATCCGTGCTGGCCGGCCGGGAAACCTATACGGTTACCGGCGGCAGCGTTATGTTTGACGGCAAAGATCTACTGGAATTATCACCCGAAGAGCGGGCCTGTGAAGGCCTGTTCATGGCGTTCCAGTACCCGGTGGAAATTCCAGGCGTTACCACCAGCTATTTTCTCAAGGCGGCGGTAAATGCGATTCGCAAGCATCACGGAGAGCCGGAACTTGATGCGATGGATTTTCTCAAAATGGTCAAAGAGAAAATGGCGCTGCTGGAAATGGACAAATCATTTTTGAATCGCTCCGTAAATGAGGGGTTTTCAGGTGGTGAAAAAAAGCGCAATGAAATTTTTCAGATGGCGGTATTGAATCCCAAATTCGCCATTCTGGATGAAACGGATTCCGGCTTGGATATTGACGCGCTGAAAATTGTCGCCAATGGCGTCAATGCTCTGCGCGGGCCAAAGCGGGCGATTCTGGTGGTTACGCACTATCAGCGGCTGCTGGATTACATTGTGCCTGATTTTGTGCATGTATTGTGCGATGGCAAGATCGTTAAATCCGGCGACAAACACCTGGCGCTGGAATTGGAGAAACGCGGCTACGCGTGGCTGGAAAATGCCGGTGCCGCCGCCTGATAATCACGGAATTAATAAGTCCCGGAGTATTTATGATTGCAACAACTTCCAATCCAGATAAGCCGAAAGCCCATTCCGTCATGGGCTCGAATTATGGCGCACCGTGGCTGCATCAGCGGCGTTCGGACGCGGCGGAAACTTTTGATATTATAGGGCTGCCGCCGGTAACGCATGAAGATTGGCGGCTGACCAACACCGCGCAAATTGCCAAAATCAATTTTGATGCACCTGGTGATGGTGCCGCATTGAACGCGGAGCAACTCGGCGGCCTGTGTCTGAAAAAACTCGGTGCCCAGCAGATGGTCTTTGTGGATGGGAAATTCTCTCCGGAATTATCCAGCCAAGGCGGAAATGTTGAAGTTCTAACCCTCCGGCAGGCCATGGAAAAGCATGGCGATCGGGTTGAGCGCTTCTTGGGCCGGGAAATGCCGGCGCAAGCCAACGGCTTTTCGGCCATGAATCTAGCCAGATTTGAAGATGGAGCATTCATATATCTACCTGCGGATCGCGGTGAAATGGGCTTGGTGCATCTGCTGTGGATAATCACTGGTCACAACCAGCCGGTGGTGGTGCATCCACGAAACTTGCTGATTGTTGGATCCAACAATCACATCACAATTGTCCAAAGCTATGCCAGCTTTTCTTCGCAACCCACGCTTTGCAATGCGGCGTTGGAAATGGTGGTGGGCAAGGGAGCAAAAGTTGAATTAATCAAATTGCAGCGGGAAAGCGATACCGCATTTCATATTGCCAATGAGGCAATTCATGTGCATGAACATGCCGCAGTGCAATCTCTGGTAGTCAATACCGGCGGACACCTGGTCCGCAACAACATGACAGTGCATCTGGCGGAACCCTTTGCCCAGGCCACAGTTAACGGTCTGACACTGGCCAGCGGTAATCAGCATATTGACAATCACACTATGTTGGATCATGCGAGGGAAAACTGCCCCAGTCATGAATTGTATAAAAATCTGCTTGGTGGCCACGCCAGTGCGGTATTCCGGGGCAAGATTCTGGTTCGGCCAGATGCGCAGAAAACCGACTCCAAGCAGACCAGCAAAACCATTCTGCTTTCTGATGATGCGGTGATGAATTCTCAGCCGCAACTTGAAATTTACGCCGATGACGTGAAATGCACGCATGGTTCCACCACGGGGCCTCTGGATGATGAACAATTGTTTTATCTTCGGTCGCGCGGCGTCGCCGCCGCGGATGCCGGGGCGTTATTGACCTACGCTTTTGCCCGCGATGTGCTGTTACGTATATGGCATACCGGCATAAGAGAATATCTGGAACAGTTTGTTGCTGCCGAATTACATCGGTTGCATCTGGATCAGGCGAAATCATGACCACCACCGCCGAAAAACCTGCCGGCCGAAAGTCCGTCAAACCCGAAGCGTTTGACATTGTGGCTATTCGTAGTGATTTTCCGCTGTTGCAAACGCAATCGCATGGGAAACCGCTGGCGTATCTGGACAATGCCGCCACGAGCCAGAAGCCGCAGGCGGTTATTGCCGCCACCGCCCGTTATTACACCAATTACAACGCCAATATCCATCGTGGCGTCTATAAATTAAGCGCTGATGCCACTGCCGCGTATGAAGGTGCCCGGGAAAAGATCGCGCAA
>JAJYGE010000494.1 GCA_021785155.1 Planctomycetota bacterium | reverse complement strand
TATGGAATCGGCGTTATGTAGATCATGTCCAGATAACGGTAGGTGAAACGTTGGGTGTGGAAGGGCGGGGCGGATATTTTGAAAATGCCGGTACGCTGCGGGATATGGTGCAGAATCATCTTATGCAGCTTTTGACACTCATTGCCATGGAACCGCCGGTGACATTGGATGGCGATGCCATCCGTGATGAAAAAGTCCGGGTGCTCAAATCAATTCATCCCTTTACGCCGCAGGAAGTGGCCATTCATACGGTGCGCGGGCAATATAAGGAGGGCACGGTGGATGGTAAGCCGGTAATCGGCTATCACAATGAGCGCGGCGTGGCACAGGATAGTCAGACTGAAACCTATGCGGCGGTTAAGTTGGATATTAACAACTGGCGGTGGCACGGCGTGCCGTTTTATCTGCGAAGCGGCAAACATTTGAAGCGTCAGGGATCGGAAGTAAGCATTCACTTTAATTGCGCCCCGGGAGTCCTGTTTAACGCTCCGGGCGGAAATCTGGCGCGCAATATCCTGACCTTGCGAATTCAACCCAAGGAGGGTATTTCATTATTGATTAACGCCAAACGTCCCGGCACGGTTACGCGCATCGCCCCGACGCACATGGATTTTGAATACAACGAAGCGTTCGGCAGTTATTCACCTGAAGCCTATGAACGCTTGCTGCTTGATGCCATGCTGGGAGATTCCACGCTCTTTATCCGCCGCGATGAAGTGGAAAGCGCGTGGAAGATTATTGACCGCATTGAAGAGTCCTGGTCCGCGGGCACGCCGCCATTGGTCCTTTATGAACCGGGAACCTGGGGGCCGCAGGCCGCCGATGAGTTACTGGCTCGTGATGGGCGTTCCTGGGATTGTTCGGGCATGGACGCAAGGGTACCATGATTTTATTCTGCGGTGGGACAGCACATTAGAATGTTGATTCAGGAGGCCCCAAATGGTGGCTCAAACGACGGATGTTCTGGTTATCGGCGGAGGGGTGATAGGGTTAACGACGGCCTGGCGGCTGGCAGAGGCGGGCGCTTCGGTGACGCTGCTGGAACAGGGGCGATGTGCTCAGGGGGCGAGCCGGGCGGCGTTGGGGGCGCTGTGGCCGCCGCCGATGGCACGGGCGGGAGCGATGCAGCAACTGCATCGCCGGAGTCTATGGGAATATGGAGCCTTTATTGAATCCCTGAAGGCCGCATCGGGGCTGCAAGTCGATTATCTGCGGCGCGGAAAATTAGAATTGCTCAACTCCAGCGAAGCGTGTCAGGTTGCTGATGAACAATGTGCCGCCGCCAATGGGACGTGGCCGGCATTGGACGAAAAACGTGTCATGGAAATGCTGTCTCCGGAACAAACACGGGAACACGAATCGGCGATTATTTCGGCACCATACGGATCACAGCTATGTCGATGGTCGGGGCAGGTAAATGTGGATCAATTACTGGAGGCACTTATTGCGGCGTGCGTCAACGTTGGCGTGCGGGTTCATGAAGGAACGCGGATCGACCGTTTGGAATCGGCGTCTGGACAGGTAGTTGCGGCCTATGCCGGTGCTGAGCGTTATACCGCGGCCAAATTTGTGGTATGTGCTGGAATCGGCTTGCCGCTGATTGCGGCTGATGGCGAGATTTCACCGCCTATTTTACCCGTGAAGGGGCAGGCGTTACTGCTGCGCGTGCGTAACGCGGTGATTCGACATATCGTAAAAAAAGGGCCGATATTTCTGGTGCCCTGGCCGGACGGGCGGATCTTGGTGGGATCCACCACCGAGCCTGAGGCCGGTTTCGATACCACCAATACGGCGGAGGGGATTGACCTGCTGTTGCAAGGAGCGGCGGATATAGCGCCGGCGCTGAAATCAGCGGTTTTAGAGCGTGTGTGGGCGGGGCTGCGGCCAAGTGGGCCTAAACATCGCCCCGTCATAGGAAAGGCCCCGGGTTACGATAATGTTTATGTTTGCGCGGGACACTTCAAGATTGGTATAGGATTGGCACCATTGTCCGCCACGCTCATAGTGGAATTAATAACCACCGGGCGGACGGGAAGCGATATAAGTGAGTTCATACCAGCCCGCCGGGATCAGAAGTAAAAGTGTATGCCCACGCCCAAGTATTGAATTTCATTGACAAAAAACTGTCCATAGGGCGAATGTCCGCGATAAAATTCCAGCAGAAACTGCAGTTTTGAACTGTCCGGTTTTCCGTTGGTCAACTGAATCCCGCCGACCACTGAAATATCGGTGTCGTAATTATTTTCACTCCAGTTCTTGAAATCAACGCCACCGACGGGAGACATAAAGCACGTGCCCTTGTGGAAGAATACCGCACCATGGTATTCCACACCATAGTGAAATCGCCAGTGCCCCAGATCAGACGGTGCCACGTCACCCAGATAGCCGGCACCGGCGTAAAACCTGACGGTGCGATGCAATAAATCAATGGACGCCAGCGCGTTGAGTTCTTCATAGCTGATTTTTTCCCGCAAGCCGCCATCGTAATACGCGGGATTGGCAATGAGAAATTCATCGCCCAGGTGGGAACTTTGATGATAATATCGGATGAGAAATGAAAAATTGCGATGGCGCGCGGCGAAATATCCACCGACCATAAAATCGGTATTTTGCAGATCACTATGCGCGGTATCCATATTGAAGTACGCGAAGGCATCCGCCTGCATCCCCGCTTCCCACTGCCATTGGTCCGGCCAATCGCCGCGCTCAAACGGAATCGTATCCCCGATGCTCACCGGGATCACGTCTTTAAGGCCATTGGGATGATACGGGGAGTAATGTGTATAGGAGGCACTGAACACCGGCCACTTGGGATCAGCGATTAACGGTTGAAACAGCCGTCCTGGAGGCAGAAATCCAGTAGGCAGATGATACACGCCCGCCTGCTCCATGGCTTGCGTATCCATGCTGATTTTATAATTTCCGGCCTTGGGGTTCACGGATTGCGGCAATTCCGACATTGCGCCGGGATTTTCCCGCGGCAACGCGGAAGGCGATGAATTGGACTGAACTCCGGGCGGAGGTGTGAATTTGACCGCTTTCACTCCGTTGATGTTCCGCACGGTTTTGCGCACGGCGATCTCCTGAGGAGCCGGAATATCTCCAAGGGTCACCACGCCATTGTGGACATCCACCACCGTATGTTGCAAATCGAATTTTATTTGTAAAACCGCGGAAACATAACCGGAAATGTACGCATCCTCCGACGATGTCGGCGTTTTGGCGATCAGTGCCGCGGCATGGCTGCATAGACAGATCAGCGCGGCGGTGGTGAATCTACTTGTTGTACGCATCCATACTCCTGCATAGCTAAGGCTTCCGGTGTTCGTTGGACTTAACGTTCAGATACGCTGAATGTTGCCAATGTCATGAGGTTAAGGCGGCCATCGGCGCAATGTGTAGCGGGGTTGAATGACCGGTGCGGACAGGGCGTGGTTCCGGTGGTTCGGCAACCGGCTGGTTGGCGGTGATATCCAGCATGCGCTGCAGGCTCACACGCGACCAATAGGCATCATACGGATCCACTTTAATTTCATTAAGAATCCTCCCGGCCACAAGATTATCAAGAATATAAAGCAGGTGCGGCGGATCGATGCGGTACATGGTGGTGCAAAGGCACTGACACTCGGAAAGCACCACGATCGTCTGCTCCGGATGGGCCTTGGCCAGCCGTTGTACCATGTGTACTTCCGTGCCCACTGCCCATTTGCTGCCGACGGGTGCCGCGGCTATCTGCTTGCCGATAAAGTCTGTTGAACCGACAAGATCGGCCTTCCGCACGACTTCCCAACTGCATTCCGGATGCACAAGTACCTTCACGCCGGGCATGCGTCTGCGAATATCATCGACATGTTCCGGGCGGAAAAGTTGATGCACGCTGCAATGCCCCTTCCAGAGAATAAACGCCGCGTCACGAATTTGCTGATTGCTCAGTCCGCCATTGGGCTGGCGATAATCCCATACCACCATAGACTCCAGCGGAAAGCCCATGCGATAGGCTGTATTTCGACCCAGATGCTGGTCGGGAAAGAAAATGATTTTGGTATGCGGTGATTCGGATGGCTTTTGTCCGGCCAAGGCCCACGCCAGAATTTTATCACAATTGCTGCTCGTGCAGACCGCTCCGCCATGTTCGCCGACAAAACTTTTCACCGCCGCGGTTGAATTCATATACGTGATGGGTACCAGTCGAAAATCCGCATCCGCCTCACATGCCGTGGTAATACTCTGCCAGGCATCTTCCACATCATCAAGCTGCGCCATATCGGCCATGGAACAGCCTGCCCCCATGTCGGGCAGAATAACCTTCTGATGTGCGGCGGTTAAGACATCCGCCGACTCCGCCATGAAATGCACGCCGCAGAATATGACAAATTCCGCCTCCGTCAGTTTGGCCGCTTCGCGGGAGAGTTGGAACGAATCTCCAAGAAAATCAGCAAAGCGTACCACATCATCCTGCTGATAATGGTGGCCCAGAATCACCAGCCGTTTGCCCAACGCGGCTTTGCGCTGCGCAATTCTCGCCAGCAGTTGCTCATGCGGAATTTGCATATAGTCTTTTGGAATGGGTTGTTGCCAGTGCATATAATCACCTCTTTAACGGATTATTATAGCCGCAAAAAAGGTTCTTGTGGATTATTGCTCCGATCCGCAGGTCATCGTGCCGATATGAAAATCCGCCAATATTTCCTGCGTGCGGGCTTCCGCTTCCAATTCATAGGGTGATTGGGCATAGCCAAAATCCAGGCAACATTGCACATATTCGCGAATAAATTGACGCATTTCGCCTAATCTCTCATATTGCGAACAATGAACCAGTTGGTGAATCAGGCGGCGTTTGGCATCCGGTAAATTGTTTTTGAGAAAAATGCCGTGGCCAAACGTCAGGCCATCCGTGGTATCCGTAATAATTCCAGTTTCGCGTGCCAGAAAAGTCAGCTCCGGGTTAGGTAGCGGGATATCATCAACATTCATGATGCGCACTCTCTCGGGCCGCTGAACGCCGGCCCGCAAGGCGTCACCCCATTGCAATGAGTCCAGTGCCACACCCTTTTCCATCGCCAAACGCTCCATATTCTCAGCCCATGCGGTCATCACCGGCGCGATGGTTGGAACCATTTTCTTAAGTACCTCTACGCTAATCATTTCTACTCTCCTCATCAAAAACACGACTTGCATACTATTCGGATCACGTAGACTTGTATAATTTAGTTCATCGGCTCGTCCCGGTGATTTCGTGAGTAATCCGCGGCTTTTTCCGCCAGTGACAATGTCTGATAAAATACGATCATGGCTGGCGCGGATAGTTCCGATGTGCAACACCGTGCTACAATACACCATAGAAGAAGCCGTTTGGAGAAAATCGAATGCTCAATACCACTCGGGCAGAGAATTTGGGAATCATCATCGTGGATCATGGCAGTCGTTTGGCATCGGCTAATAACATGCTTGATGATGTGGTGGCTTTATTCCGCCGGGTCAGCGGATGCAATATTGTAGAGCCTGCCCATATGGAACTGGCTTCTCCAACGATTGCCGAGGCGTTTGCCGCCTGCGTGCGACAGGGTGCGACGCGTGTCGTGGTGCATCCTTATTTTTTATCGCCCGGCCGGCACAGCACGACGGACATCCCGCGGCTGGTGGCGGAGGCGGCCAAGGAACATTCACCTGTGGCCTTTCATATTACGCCGCCACTGGGGCTGGACGAGAAAATTGCCCATGTCATCATGGCCCGGATTACCGATTGCGGCAGGCGGAACTACAGTTGTGATTACTGTCAGACCCGGGGGCGCCATCAACGGGAAGTTTGTGAAACCAATAAATATATTTGCAATTCATGCCGCACAGCGGGCTGCCCCAACGCACCGCCCGGTGCGGCAGTACGATGAGTATGGTTGGTATGGAGTCTTGGGGCCGTAGCCTGCTTCGAGGAATGCTGGCCGTTGGGCCGTGGCATTTTGGGCCCTTGCGGAACCGGGGGGCATGGGCGTACCATATCCGTTGATGAAAAACACCCGGCAACATATTCGCGTGGCATCGCTTTCCTCGGCGCTGTGGCTGATTGGCGTTGGGCTTACTGCTAACGCCTTGGTTATGCTGTGGACCCATCGGAACTTCGGTGCGGTCAATTCAGGCAATCTGGTCATGGCGGCACCGGCGATTTCCATGGATGCGGGACATGCGGTTGGTGGAATCACGGTTGTACCGACGCGGCTTACGGCATCGCGCTGGGGGTTCTTATTTGTGGATACCCGAAATGATGTTGTGGCGGTGTATCGGTTGGTCGGAACGCAATCGCGGATTCAGTTTATGGCCAGTCGCGATTTCCGATCTGATTTGCGGCTTAAAGATTTCAATACTTTGCCGCCAACGCCTGCGCAGGTAAAAGCAATGGTAGTGGCTGCAAAAGCGCTGGCAAAGCCGTAGTATGCGTGACAGAGCACTAGGCGCGCAGCCGTACCTTCTGGTACACTACATACGTTAGAACGTATTGGGTTACGGCGTCTATTACCGAGGAGTGGCTCATGGCGAAGATGTTTTACAGTGCCGAAGAAACGGCAGCCAAACTTAATTTGGCTGAAGATAAAATTAAAGAACTGGTAGAGAAGAATAAGCTTCGAGAATTTCGCGATGGCAACCGCGTGATGTACAAAGTGGATCAGGTGGATCGCATGGCCAGCGATATGCAGGGTGGCACGCTGGAAGAGGGTATGATTGAACTGGCCCCATTATCGGGCACCGGCAACCCGATTATGAATGCCGGAGATACCAATTCAGGTGATACTTCGGCTGGATCAATGGCTGGTCAATCCAACGCCGGCCGAGCGCCGGGCAAGGCGGGTTCAGTCCATGGCCTGGCGATGGGAAAAAAGCCGGTCAAGGTATTTGATGAAAGCGAAGTCAAGCCAACGGATGCCAGCGCACAAACTCAGATTTCATCACCTCTGGATGAATCGATATCGCCGTCCGGCTTGGATTCAGTGGGTAGCGGTTCGGGGCTGCTGGATCTGACCCGTGAAAGCGACAATACAAGTCTGGGGGCCGAACTTCTTGAGGAAATTTATCCGGGCGATCATTCGGTTGCCGGGCAGACCGGCGTGGGATCTTCTTCAGGAATTTTTGATCAGCCTGGCGGTGCTGGTGCCGCTGGTTCGCAGGCCTCCTCGGATTCCGGTATTGCAGTCGCCGCTGGTGGTGCCGCGACGGAGAAATCCGGCTCGGCATCCATGGCTGCAACGGCGATGCCCACCTACGCCGCGATGTACGAATCGCGTGATGCGTCGGCTGGTCTTTTCGGTGGTTTGGCGCTGGGAGCCTCGTTCGTTATGGTTCTGACGCTGGTGGCCGTTGGTGCTACATTTCAGGGCTATGTGCCCACTTGGGTTCCGTTCCTGGCCAAAAATGTGTTGATGTTCATCGCATTTCTGGTGGTCATCGCGGCTCTGTTGGCAGGAGCCGGCTATTTGGCCGGCAAGGCGTCGGATTAATGACCACGCCAACAGGTAATTGCATCACAGATGCAATGTTCGCACTGTTGGTGCGTTGAGATTGTGGAAGGGCATGGAGGCCCGGGCGGTTGCAGAGCCGACGGTATTCCATTTCCCCGGTTTTTTTGATGGCACACTTTACTATTTGAACGGATTCGTTGACACTATGGGGTGTTGAAAGTGTCGCTCAATGGAAACGTAAATGGAGATAATGCAAATGAATCGCATAATTGCACGAAAACTCATGACTACCACCTTGCTGGCTGGTCTGACCGCCGGTCTGCTGGGACTGACCGGCTGTGTTTCCGAAGATCAATATCAGCGTCTGCAAACGGCTTTTGATCAGGCTAAATCACAACTTGCCGCCGATCAAAATGAACTGCTTCGTTTGCGCGGGGAGATATCCACTTTGAAGCAGAAACTCGCGGAAGACGAGCAGCTTCTTCAGGCTCAGGGCGGCGGAACTTCCGCACTTCAGAGTGAAATTGCAGCATTAAAAGAGCGGTTGGCCAAACTGCGTGGACAATATAATAAACTTCTGGCATTGGCGGGCGGTGCGCCGCAGTTGCCGCGATCGGTGAACAATGCCTTGGAGCGTCTGGCCGAGCAATACCCCAATCTTCTGACCTATAACAAAAAGCTCGGGCTGCTGAGGTTCAAGAGCGATCTGCTGTTCGCCTTGGGCAGTACCGTAGTACGGCCCGATGCCAAACGGGCTTTGGCGGAGTTTGCCCAGATTCTCAATATGCCGGGTATATCGGATAATGAAATCCGACTCGTTGGGAATACGGATGATGTTCCAATTCGCCGAAACCGTGCAAGCTCCATGAATCCGACCAACTGGTATCTTTCCACGAATCGCGCCATCTCTGTGATGTATGTGCTGAAACATGATGGTGTCATTGATCGTAGAATGCAGGTTGCCGGTTGGGGCAAAACGCACCCAATCGCGGCTAACGCGCCGCGACATCGCGGTAATCCTCTGAATCGTCGTGTGGATATCTTCATTTTGCCGGTCAAACTAAAATATAACCCTTATGTTCCGGCCTCTGAACAGGTTGTGCCGGCTGGGAATGCTACCAATCTGGCTCCAGCGCCGAACGCGCCAAATATGACCGGCAATCCACCGCAAACGGTTCCGGTGCCCGCGGGAAGTAATTAAAATTTTTGGGGATCTCCAACATTGTTCATGCAATGCCCGGCAGGGAATTTTTCTGCCGGGCGTTTTTATAGACTGTTATTTATTGCGTGTAGCGGTTATGGTATAGATTATGGTGGATTCTAACAATACGGTCGGCGATTTTGTACCTCCGGACGATTCTTCAGTCGGACTTGCGCCTATTGAGCCGGCGAAAATAAGCCATAATCTTTTGTTTTTGCAGAAATTTTTCCGGCACGGCACGCGCATCGCCGCGGTTTGGCCTTCCAGCCGCTTTATGGCCCGCGCCAGTATCCAGCACGCCCGGTTCAGTTCGGCTCGCTGTATTGTGGAACTTGGTGCGGGTACCGGACCGATTACAACGGAGATCGTAAAGCGCTTGAATTCTCGAACTAAATTTTTTGCCCTGGAGCGCGATAACGATTTTTTTTCCGTTTTGCAGAAGCGATTTGTGCAGGGGCCGAATGTGCGCATTATTCAAGGTGATGTGGGCCATTTGGAGACAATTCTACAGGATCATGGCATTGAACCGCGCGGCGTGGATTGCTTTGTCAGTGGATTGGGAACGCCGAGTCTTCCGGAGGCCGTGCGGCGGGGGATGTTTGCGGCGGTAAGAAAGTATCTGCATCCGGATGGATTTTTCAGCAACATTACGGAAGTTCCCTGGTATTATCTGAACTTCTATAAATCAATATTTAAAAACGTTTCATTTCAGTTTGTCGGTCTGAACATGCCGCCGGGAGGCGTTTATCACTGCCGGAACATACTTCCGAATGCACAAAATTGAAGTGTCAATGTCCTACCGTCCATGGCTCGGTGTGGTAAGAAATCCGGGCAGGGGTCCGGGGTGCGAGTTTCCAGGACGAACCCTTCTCTAAGCGCCGGCATTTATGCCGTTGATTTCGCTGTTCGCCCGGATAAATGCCACGCCCCCATGGCTCGGCCTCGACACCTTTGCTACTGAACACCCGTGCCCTGTTCGATCCTAAATTATGGGTGGAACAGGGTACGGGAAATCATGGCCCACCGGATCGACCGGCTGCAGCTTGGATTTTGCGTTGTTGTGCCTGATAGCGCAACTGCGCGTCAATAAATGGCTGAACTTCGCCATCCAGAACCCGATCAGGTTGAAAGACTTCATATCCGTTGCGGTGATCCTTTACCCGGCGATCATCAAGGACATAGCTGCGGATTTGCGATCCAAAAGCTATCTCGCCTTTTTCGCCGTATAGCCGTGCCAGTTCGGCATCGCGTTTGGCCTCCTCAAGTTTATTGATCCGGGCCTTCATTATTTCCAAAGCCAGGGCCTTGTTTTGCACCTGTGATCGTTCGCTGGTGCAAACCACCTGAATGCCCGTGGGCTTGTGTGTAATGCGAATGGCGGACGCGACCTTATTGACGTTTTGTCCACCGGGGCCGCTGGCCCGGACAAACGCGATGATTTCCATATCGGCTTCCGGGATTTCTATCTCTTTGTCCGCACCTTCGAATACCGGTGTGACATCCACGCTGGCAAAACTGGTATGACGGCGCGCATTGGCATCATACGGACTGATGCGCACAAGCCGATGTACGCCGACTTCACAGTTCATGTTGCCGGTCGCATATGCCCCTTTGACCATCAGCGTGATACGGCGGATGCCGGCCTGTTCACCATCCAGCCGGTCCACTTCACTGACGTCCCAGCCGCGGCGTTCAAAATAACGCAGGTACATGCGCAGAAGCATATCGGCCCAGTCGCAGGCTTCCGTACCGCCGGCACCGGCGTGAATCTGAATAAAGCAATCACTGGCGTCATGCGGACCTACATACAGTGCTTGCAGTTCGAGTTCATTAATTGATTTTTCCAGACTGGCAAGGGCTTGTTCCGCTTCCTGGCGCATCGCGGCGTCCTGACTTGCCATTTCCAGCATCACGGGAATATCCTCCAAGGCCCGTTCAACGGACATCAGCGGATCCATGATAAGCTTCAAGGTCTTTAATTCACGGATGGTTTTTCGAGCCTGATCCTGATTGTTCCAGAAATCAGGCGCTTCCATTCGCTGTTCCAGCGTACTGAGTTGGCGGCGCTTTTCCGCAACGTCAAAGAGAGTCGCGGATGCTTGGAACCCGCGCCTCCAAAGAGGCCAGAGCCTCCTGCATATTGTCACTTGCCATACCGGCTCCTTAAAAGACCCATGTTAGCAGCCGACGGAGAAAATGGCCAATAAGCCCATATTTTAGTCCCGTGCGATTTACGCTGCGCGCGGAATCGTATATGCTCAAGGGTCTGTTTTGAGTTTACGTTTTACTCCGACGGTGATATGCCATGGCTACAAAGTTGATGCGAAAATACAGCAAACCCATGATGGCGGTACTCGGTGTGCTGCTGATGGTGACTTTTCTGGTTGGTTATTCCTATCAGTCGGGAATGGGCGGCTCCGGTGATGCGTTTGTTTTGGGGAAACTTAATGGCCAACCGCTGACGAAAGGGCAGCTTACGCAGGCCCGCATCGATATACGGATTCTCCGTAATTTGCCGGCATTGGAAGCGATCGGTTTATATCCGATGTGGCTGAGTCATCGCAGCGATACGCGTGCGGCGATCCAATTTTATCTATTGGGACGTGAAGCCCGCGCGGCCGGATTTTTTCCTGATTATGGCGACATCAGCATGTTGGTTAAGCAGAAGACCGTGCGTAAGGAAATTGGAGCGTTGCTGGCGAATTCCAATTATGCGCAGCCCAATGTCATTGCGGCCCTGGCCGATCTGACCACCATTGATCAAATGCAACTGTTTATAACCGGATCATGTCTGCCGAGTTCTCCGCAGTTGGCCCATTTCATCAGCGAATTGGGAACATCCGTGCAGGTACGTTACGTACGGATGCGGGCGGGAGATACCGCGGACACCATGCCGATACCTTCTGCCGCCGAATTGCAGACACTCTTTGCGGCCTATCGGTCTATTTTGCCTTGGGATTCCACAAGCCCCGTTCCACCGCCCTTGATTGCCGGCCATCGGTATCCGTTTGGTTATCGCTATCCGGATCGGGTGAAAATTGAATTTCTCAAGTTTGATCGTAATGCCGTTCTGGCAAAATTAAAACCAACCATTGGAGATATTCAGGCCGCGTACGCATATTATCAGGCACATCAGAACCGGTTTAAAATCAAGCCTCCGGCCAATACGTCTACGGCTGAAAAGCACGCTAAAGCCAATTATAAAACGTTCAATCAGGTGCGGCAGCAGCTTATCCGTCGGCAGTTGATAAAGCGAGTGGAACTTCTTTTTCGCCGTATGTTGAATCGTGCCGGTCATCTCGCCGATAAGCCGTGGAATACGGTGGAAGTTGACGGTTACCATAAAGCGATTCCGAAATCAAAATGGGTATCGTATCAGTCCCTGGCGGCAGATCTGGGCCGACAGTACGGCTATTCGCCGGTCGTGGGGAGGTGGAACCACTGGCTCGATGCCGCGGATCTTTCCAGTTTACGTGGCATTGGTGACGCTACCACGGATCAGGCCGGTTTGCCGCAGGCAGAGGGCTTGGGTGTTCTGGCCATGAAAATCCATACGCTTGATCCGAAATCAAAGAATATCGGATTGCTGTTGCATTTGCAGGTGGGCTTTGACGGGCCGGTTTTAACTGATTCACACGGGAATAAGTACATTTATCGTGTTATCGCGGTCAGCAAGGCGCATAATCCCGCCACCATGTCTCTGGTGAAATCGGCGGTCGTGCGCGATGCGCGTTTGCTGGCGGCCTATCAGGCCGATAAGAAATTAGGCCAGACTCTGGCACATCAAGCATCCACCATCGGGCTGCCCGCCGCCGCCAAAGCCAATCATCTCGTGGTATACACGCCGTCATCCTTCAAGGCGCTGGAGAACCAGGTGGTGGGAATTTCTCCCGATGGACAACCCGAATATCAGATGGTTCCCGGCCATCTTCCCGGTGTGCAGGTGCGCAGTGCGAAACTGATGCAGGCGGCCTTTCTGCTGGCTCATAAGGCGATGGCGAAGGTGAATGGATACGGAATTTCCAGCCACAGCGGAGCGTCGCCAACGACCCTGCCACATGGGCACGAAGCTGCCCAATTGATTATTACCCATCCATGCACGAGCGTCGCTCTGGATCCGCAACTTGAAGTATTTGTCATGCAATTGGTCCACGCCAAGCCGCTGCCGGTCAATATTCTGCATAATTCTTCGGATCTCGCCGGGGCCGGTGGGTATCTCATGCGCAGTCTGAATCAGCGGTTGCTCCAACAATGGTTCAGCTATGCCGCCGTCGCCAAGCGGGCGGGCTTTGTCGCCAACGATTAGGAACGCCCCATGAGCAGAATTGATAAAATGTTTTGGGATACGCTGCGCGGTCCCAAACAGTGGGTTTCGCCATGGTTTGTCGCCTATGCGCTGGTGGGGGCGGTATCCTCAGGGCTGATCCCGATTCTTCTGCCGCTGATGATGGTGCGGCTGCTACCGCATGAGTTGGCGGCCGTAGGTTATGTCATCGGAGCGTTTGATCTTGGGGCGTTAAGTTCACCGTTGTGGGGAAATTGGGCGGATGCGAAAAAAGCCTTTCGATTGGTTTTTTGTGGCGGCTTGTTGTTGGAAATTGTGGCCATGGTGTTGTTTCCGATGGCCGCCAATCTTGGAGCCTGGTTGATTATGGCGTTGCTTATGGGAGCGGGTAGCGCCGCAGTGAGCACATGTGCCACACTTTTAATTGTGGAGTTTTACCCGACGGACCAATGGACCAGCCGCATTGGCTGGTTGCAGACTTTTAACGGTACCGGGCAGGTGATCGGTCTGCTGCTGGCAGGTGCGTGTGTCACGATTGGATACAAATTTGGACTGTGGATGGGGGCCGGGCTGCTGCTGGCGGCTGTTGCCGTGGGACTGGTCTTTTTGCCACGGCCATCCCGTGACAAAAAGGCCTCTGCCAAGAAAGAAATTTCCGGAATAAATCTTGATTTTGAGTCGCTGGCACGTTTTGCGCGGGTGGAACTGGTGGGTGGCGGAATGCTTAAGCATCTTCACGTTTTGAATCTCGCCGGTCTGAAAAGCATGCTCCGTTTGCTGCCCACACGATTCGGACGATTCTTGCTGTCATGGTTGCTGCTGTTTTTGGGAGTAGCGGGTTTTTTTGCTTATTTTCCCATTTTTATGAAGCAGAGTTTTGGGGTGCTGCCGGCCACAACTTCCGTGACGTATGCGCTCGCGGCCGGGGTCGGAATTGCTTTATATAATCTTGCCGGCATGTGGTCGCAGAAGGTTGGTCCGCAAAAGATTTATTTTTTCGGTCGTATTCTTCGCATGACCGGGTTTGTGCTTTTGCTGGCACCCCTTCTGATTCATACACTGCCCGGTGCCAATTTCATGGCGCTGCTTGGTTTTGCCGTGGTGGTCTTAGCATGGCCGATCCTCAGCGTGACCGGGACGGAATTGACTTCAGAACTTAGTCCGATAACTCAGGGGGCGGCGCAAGGGCTGAACAACGCGGCAAATGGCGTCGGCACAGTTGGTGGAACTTATTTGGCCGGATGGCTGGTGCATGTTGTTGGCTATGAATGTATTCCAATGATGGCATTGATCGGATTGGCATTATCCGTGCTGGTAGATACATCCTTCCGTCGGTCCAGGCCAATGTGAATGGGGCCGGTGGAACGCATTGGATGGCCGCAAGGACTGGTTTGGGTGCAGGACACTACCATGATCCGCTTCATCCGGTTCACCGCGCTGGTCTTCATGCTTCGGTGGTGTAAAGAAAACAATAAAGGCTGATCGGCTCACGCCAATCAGCCTTTATTTATGTTGTCCGCGGATCACCCGCCGGTCTTACATGGTACTGAATTTGTACACGGTCCGCTGGAAGTATATTTCTCCAGGATTTAGTACCGTGGACGGAAAATTGCTCTGATTGGGTGAATTTGGATAATGCTGCGTTTCCAGAGTAATGGCTCCATGATACGGATAATGTCCGCCGATGCCTTTAATCGAGCCATTAAGGAAATTACCCGTGTAAACCTGAATTCCGGGCTGAGTTGTGTAGCAATCCAAAACGCGCCCGGTTTTAGGTTCCTGAATGCGGGCGGCAAAAGCGAGTTTGGTTTCATCCTGATTATTCAGGCACCAGTTCATATCATAGCCGTAGGGAACCGCGTCAAAAGCAATTTTTGAATTTCCGGTGTAGGCGGGTTTAAGGCGCGAGGACAATGCCACGGGCTTGCGGAAATCATACGGAGTTCCCGCCACCGGCGCAATTTTTCCGGTTGGGATCAATACATTGTTTACCGGCGTGTAATGATCCGCATGGATGGTCAAAACATGGTCAAGAACCTGCGTGCCGGGTTTATCAAGATTGAAGTAGGCATGATTGCACATATTAATAACTGTCGGCGCATCCGCATTGGCGCGGAAGTGAACATGAATTTCATTCTGTTCGTTAAGTGTGTAGGTCGCCGCGACTTCAACATCACCGGGGAAACCATTTTGCATCGCCGGACTGAAGAGATTGAATCGCACGCCCGGTGC
>JAJYGE010000175.1 GCA_021785155.1 Planctomycetota bacterium | reverse complement strand
TTCGATGGCTGATCTTGTGCTGGGGAATTTTCTCACGCTTGTGACGGAATTCATCGGCATCCGGGCCGGCCTGGGTTACTTCGGTGTACCGGCGCTGGTGGCGGTGGGTGGAGCGATTACACTGATCCTGGCGGTCACGATGACCCGGCGATATTGGACCTGGGAACGCATTGTTCTGGGGTTGGCGCTATTTAACGGCCTATTTATTCCAGTTGCGCTGATGACCCATCCCAACTGGGGGGCCGTCGGGCACGCCTTTCTGACATGGAGTCCATTGCCCGGCGGCATAAACGCCAACAACACAATGCTGATGATGGCGGACATCGGCGCAACGGTGACGCCATGGATGCTTTTTTTTCAGCAAGGTGCCACCACCGACAAGGGCATGCAGCCAAAGGATGTCGGTTTTGGCCGGTGGGATACGTCCATAGGCACGCTGCTGGCGACGATTTTCGGCCTGGCGGTGGTATTGGCGACCGTCCCCTTATTCACACATGGTATCAGCACGGAAAATTACCAGGGGGCTCAATTCGCCCAAGCATTGCAGCCCTACGTCGGCAAGCTCGGATCAAGTCTTTTTGCGCTGGGACTCGTTGAGGCCGGTCTGGTTGCGGCCATCAGTATCTCAACGTCCTCCGGCTATGCGTTCGGTGAAGTCATGCATCATGCCCATAGCCTGAATCGCAGTATAAAGGAGGCGTGGCCGTTTTATCTCACACTGTTGGGATCCGCCATTGCCGCCGCGGCGATTGTGCTGATTCCGCATGCCCCATTGGAGTTTATTGTCCTGATTGTCAACGTCATCGCCGTTCTGGCCATGCCGCCGGCACTGCTGTTTCTGCTGCTGCTGGTCAATGACCGGGAAGTAATGGGGGATCGTGTGAATGGATGGCTCTTAAACATTGCGGGAATCAGCGTGACGGTTTTGCTGATTTTGGCCGGGCTGGGGTATGGCGTAACGACAGTATTTCCGAATTTACTTAAATAAGGATTGCGGGTTATGACTTCTGAATTAAAACCTGACACCCAAGATGTGAAAAGCACAGAACTCTCCCGGCGCCATGATGTGGTGCGATCTTTATTGGAAGAAGACCAACTGGTGGCATTCAAACAACGTACCCGTTTTGGCCGGCGCACGTTTTCTCCGGGGTTAAAAATCCTGCTGTGGGCCTTGCGCGTTTACGTGCTGGTTATGCTGGCTATTGTTGTTCTGCAGATTATCCACACCCTGGGTTGAGATCAAACAACGGCCAAAGGGCAGTCAATGGCGTTCAAGCAGCGGCAGGAAGACCGGGAATCCGACACAATCAATTAACGCACAACGTGTTAATACGCCGGGCGGAAAAGAATATCAGCGAGGTTTTTTGGACGGGCTTATTAAGAATGGCTGCGGCGGCCCGCGCGTAATAACCGACTTGTCGCGTATACGCGGGCAAGCGTGATTCAATCAACGCCGCGGCGTCGGTTTTATAGTCGATGATTTCTAGGCCCTCAGGTTCAATCAGCAATACATCAATGGTGCCACGAATCAGCATCTGCTCGGATGTCCGGCCACTGGCAGGGGCAACTGTATCGCTTCGTTTCGCGGTGCCGGTGTCGCCTGGTTGCGCCGGAAATACGTCCGGCGCAACTTCATCCGCCGGTACCGACCAGAGAAAACTTATTTCACGCCGTAGTTGGATGTCATGATTGGCATTTGCCGCCGCCATCTGCAACCGTTGCCCCAATGGCGTACCAAAAAGCCAGAGCAGCGCATTGTGATCCACCTGCCGGCTTTCCGCGGGGGTTAAAAAGCCTCCATCTACCAGACTGGCCAAAGCTTCGTGCAAGGATTCCGCGGTTATTTTCCGTGTTAAATCCAGCCGCTGAAGAACGCTGTGCATGATCAGTCCTTTCTGCGCACCGGTGCCTTGTGTGGCGATATTTAATCGTACCGGATCTGCCGGCGCATCCAGGATAAAGGCCGGTGATTCTGAATCGGCATGATCAAGCGATTTAAGGCGACTTACGCTGGAAACGGCGGGCAAACGGGTAAATTCCGCGTGCGGATAAGGTTGTGTGATGCGGTTAAATATAATGCGTAATTCACCAGCGGGATCGGTTTGTTCGGCACGCGGATCGACCGCTCCGGTCGGCGCGACTTCGGCGGCTTCTATTGCATCGGGCGGAGATTTCAATGTCGGAACAGCGGCGGCGATCATATCGTCCCGGGATGTAATTTGAAGTTTCAGAAGTGGCTCTGCCACACCAGCGGACTGGTACTGGCTGAAGATCGGTCCGAGCCACGCCAGCGGACAGGCCGCCGGTTTTAAGGCGGGGCGGCCTCCATTTCCGCTTGATCCGCCGGGGCTATTCACCCGCGGCCATTTCTCAATAGCGGACTGCTCCATTGCTCCAACAAGTATCAATTCATCGCGTGCCCGCGTCATCGCAACATACAGCAACCGCGCCTCTTCCCGCAGCAAAGAGCCGAGTTTCTCTTCGGCCAACATCATGCGGCCAGGCGATTCTTGTTTCAGTACGCCATTGTCATCAAGAATAGTAAGGCCAACGCCCTTATCGCGATCCACCAGCAGCCACTGATGAAGATCGCGCTTATTAAATGAAGCGCCCAGTGCGGCCACAAATACCACCGGAAATTCCAACCCCTTGCTGCCATGAATGGACATGATACGCACGGCGTTGCCGGCCGGTGGTGCCGCTTCACCCAAATCCCGTTCGTCCCGTAAACGGTCGAAAAAAGTCAGGAATCGCGACAGACTCTGCATATCAAAGCCGGAGAATTCCATCGCCCGTTGCTGTAAGAGCCGCAAATTAGCGAGGCGTTGTCGGCCCCCGCTCATGGCGGCGGCGCGGTTAAGAAATCCGCCTTCCCGCAGGATTCGGGCCAGCGCATGAACCAGTTTTTCAGAACGAAGCATGGCCCGCCAGTGTTCCAGCTTATTCAGTGCTCCGGATATTTTCCCGGCCAGTGTTACCGCCGCCGCGTCTGTATGGTGTTGCGATGCGAACTCCAGTACCGCCTGATGAAACGCGATCTGTCGGCTGCCCGCCCGGCGTATCTGCGCCAGTTCGGCCGGCGTGCATCCACCGATTGGTCCAATGAGCACTCCGGCCATGGCAATATCCTGATCTGGATTATCCAGCACCCGCAAAATGTCCAGAACCT
>JAJYGE010000146.1 GCA_021785155.1 Planctomycetota bacterium | reverse complement strand
TGCTGCTGAAGTACGGGATCGCTTTCGGGGACAAACCCAGGCCGACGCCATTGTTTCAGATGTTGCATCCGCGGTTTTGGCTATTCGAATTGCCGATTGCGCGCCGATTCTGCTGGCCTCGGATGATGGCCGAATCGTCTCGGCCATTCATGCCGGATGGCGCGGAGTGGTATCGGGCGTTGTCGCGCGCAGCATTGCGGAAATAAACACCCTGGGAATCCAAGCCGAAAAAATCATCGCCGCTATCGGTCCCGCCATCAGTATGAAATATTTTGAAGTTGGCGCCGAGGTGGCTCAAGCCTTTGTTTCCGCCGGCCTCGGTGCCGCTGTTGAAACGGCCGGCTATTCCAAGCCGCATATTGATCTTGCCGGTGCCATCAAACTGCAATTACGGCAATGCGGCATAACGCATATTGATGGCGGAAACCTTTGCACATATGCCAACGCCGCCGATTTCTATTCTCATCGCCGGGATCATGGTCTAACTGGCCGCATGGTCGCAATCATTCGCGCCGTCAAGCCGTAGGCATTACGCCAATGCGTCGATCAGCGATATCCGTTGGGATTGGCCTGGAACCAGCGCCACGCCGATTCGACAATCTGGTTGAGATCAGTGATTTTGGCTTTCCAGGAAAAATCTTTGGCCATGCGATCCGGAGAGGCAAAAAGGGCCGGCGGGTCGCCCGGACGGCGGGCCGTTTCCCGCGTGGCAATTGTTTTACCGGTGACTTTGCGGCAGGCTTCAATAATTTCCCGCACGCTGTACCCTCGGCCTACGCCAAGATTGTAAAACAATCCGCGACCCGGTTGCAGATTTTCCAGCAGCACCAGATGCGCATCGACAAGATCCCATACATGTATGTAATCACGAATACATGTTCCATCCGCCGTCGGATAATCATTACCGAATATATCCACCGCCGGGCGCTGGCCCAAGGCTACTTGCAGCACAATGGGAATCAGATGGGTTTCTGGCCGATGATCCTCGCCGATGCTTCCATCCAACGCCGATCCGGCAACATTGAAATAGCGCGGTGCGGCAAAAGCCAGGCCCTCGGCATGCGCGGTATCTTTTAGAATATGCTCAACCATTAATTTGCTTTGACCATAAGGGCTGATAGGATTTTGCGGTAAATCTTCTGTAATCGGCACGCGCTGCGGTTCGCCATAAGTAGCACAGGTGCTGGAAAACACCAGTTTTTTTATCCCCGCCAGATTCATCGCATCCAACATGCTTACCGTGTTTGAAACGTTGTTGCGATAGTATTTTCGCGGATCCTGCACACTTTCGCCCACGTAGGCGCTGGCGGCAAAGTGCATGACCGCTTCTATTTTATTGGCCTGAAATACCGCGGCCAGCGCCGCCGCATGAGCGCAGTCCATAACCACCAGCCGCGCTTTCGGATGAACCGCCGCACGGTGGCCCATGGTAAGATTATCAATGGCTGTCACATTGTGGCCGCGTTCAATCAGAAGTTTCACCGCATGGGAGCCGATATAGCCCGCCCCGCCGATAACCGCAATATTCATAACGAACCTTTCATTCGCATATTACACCAGCGGTAGGGTAATGAAGGATACGATGATTGTAAAATGTGCCGCCGCCAACAGTCCCACCGCGCCGGCGAAATTCGCCGCGAGATCAGGCGCGATATTGCTCCAGCCGTGTTACCCGTGCTTTGGCCGGCTATTTCAGCAGTGGCTGAATATCCGCCGTGAGTTTGGTCGCGAGATTCGGTGAATAGCCCACAATGATGTGGCGCAAAACACCCTGACGATCAATGATAAACTGCGTTGGAATCCCGCTGATGCCAAAATTGGCGGCCATCGGACTCCAGCCCGGATGTTTGGCGTCAAACAATTGTGGCCAGGACATCTGCGGATGCGCTTTAAGAAACGACTTCAGCGCCTTTACGCTGTTATCATTGGAGACGCTTACAATATCCAGGCCTTTGGCGTGGTATTTTTTATACAGGCTTTCCACGTGGGGCAAACTCGCCCGACACGGCCCACACCAAGTGGCCCAGAAATCCACGAGAACCACTTTGCCTTTCCAGTCCGCTGAGTTAAATGGCTTGCCGTCCACCTGTGTGCCATCAATGACCATGGGCTTGTCTTTCAGGCTGTTTAGCTTGTCTTCCATGGCCTTTTGCGAGTTTTCCTGGTGCTGAAGCGCCAAGGCATACGGCCCTTTCAGTTCTGTGGTGACAATTTTCTTAATGCGCGCCTGAATGGTCGGTGCCACCGGGCCGGATTGCATAAATCCAAGCAGTACCGCTGTGAGATCATCATTGGCGGGATCCGCTTTGACCATTTCTTGAATCTGATCAAGAATTTTGGACTCCGCGGCACTGCTGGTTCCGCTGCGGTGCCACTGCACTTCCAGGTCCGCGAGTTTCGCGGCAAACGCGACTTTGGCGTCTTTGCTCTTTTGGCCTGCGGCAATGGCTTTCGCTGCGCTTTGGTCTCCCAGCAATTCCATCAGACCCAGTTCATGATATTTCACATCCCGGATCATACCGGCCGCCTGCGGATAATTCTTAATAAAAGCATCAAACTTATCGATGATTATCTGCATGTGCGGCAGAATTTTCGGTGCCAGCGTGGCCCGCAGCGCCGGGTCGACAATAACATCACCCAAACCATGGTTACCAAGAATGGCTTTTATTTTCACGCTTTGCGCAGTCATGGCGGTCTGAAGCGATTGCATGGCCTTTTCCAGTCCTTTATCTGCTGCCGGAGCTGTTTGTCCGGTCGTCGTCTGTGCCGCTGCGCGACCCAGATGCGCTAAATTGGTCAGCGTTAAGAATAAACCACCAGCCACTGCTGCCATGGCCATACGGGTCAACCACGTTTTTTTGTTATTCAATATCACCACGAATACTCCATCATTTGCGCTGTGAAAATCCCCGGAACGCCGGAAAGATTCACAACTCCACCAACATAAAGCTAGACGCCAAAAGCCGCGAAGTCAATCCCACATCAACCGTTCCACGACCTGATGCCTCGGCCAAAAACCAATTCAGCCTCAGCCCACAGTTTTATACGTTGCCGCCGGGTTTCGGCCTTTTCGGCAAATTGCGGAAAATATCCATTTTTCTCACGTCGGCAATGAACACTACAGCGCGACATTGGCCAACCATTCAGGGCGAAGGCGGGCCGCCGCAGTCGCGGCCCTGCC
>JAJYGE010000143.1 GCA_021785155.1 Planctomycetota bacterium | reverse complement strand
AGGCGGCAGTGTGTATCTGGAAGCTACGGAAGGTGTTGAAACACTGCTGGATATGGTGGGGCGGCATCACTGGCGCGCGGAGAACGGTGAACATGGTCTGGGTAAAAAAAAGGCGGGCAGTGATGGGAAAGATCTGGTCATTCGTCTGCCGGCCGGGACAATGGTTTATGATGCGGATACCGGAATGCTGCTGGTGGACCTTGTGCCGGTAGGCAAAAGGGCGTTGGTGGCCAAGGGCGGAAAAGGCGGACGGGGCAATTTGCAGTTTACGTCGTCGGTACGTCAGGCCCCGGATTTTGCGGAACCGGGAGAACCGGGTCAGAGTCGTAAATTAAAATTTCAACTTAAACTCATTGCGGATGTGGGCCTTATCGGTAAGCCCAACGCGGGCAAGTCCACCCTGCTTTCCCGATTATCCGCGGCGCGTCCAAAAATTGCCGACTATCCATTTACCACACTTAAGCCACAACTGGGAATAGCGGAACTGGATATGGAACGACGGCTGGTGCTGGCGGATATTCCCGGTCTTATTGAAGGCGCATCAGAGGGGGCGGGATTGGGACTGGATTTTCTGCGACACATTGAACGCACCCGTGTTTTGGTGCATTTATTGGATATGGTGCCGATGGATCAGATCCCGCCCATTGATTCATACCATGCCATTCGTGAGGAGCTTTTTGCCTATAGCCCCAAGCTCGCGGCCAAGCCGGAAATTCTGGTGGCCAATAAAATGGACCTCACCGGCGCATCGGAAGCCTTGGCGGATTTACGCAGCGCGTTGCCGGGCAAGCAGATTCTGGCCATCAGTGCCGCCACCGGCACGGGCCTGCGGCCACTGCTGGAAGATATCTGGCAACTTATTGTCTCCGCGCCGGTCGGCGAAGCGTTTATGGATTCTCCAGCGCCGTTGATTGCCCGCAACCTTGACGCCGGGCGGGAATCATCCAACAAAATTGCCGAAGCCCAGCTCGCCGCCGAGATTCAAGCCATTAAAGCCGATGATGTGCGCAAAGGAAAATACTATCGCCACACCAAGGCCGATCGCACCCGTGCGCGGAAAAAACGAGAAACGTCCTGAATGGAGGCTTTTTGTGAGTGTCATTGCCATTGATATCGGGAACACCCGCATAGGGGTTGGATTATTTACCGCCGGAAAAAGTGCGGATCCGGCTGTGCGTTTTAATCATGCGGATATTCAGTCCGAAATGCTGGGGCACCTGAAAACACTCTGCGCGGGTGAAACAAATGGTGGTCAGCGACCCGATGGAATTGTATTGGCCAGCGTGGCACCGGAATGGACCAGCCGCGTGGCGGAACTGGTCAGCAATCACTGCGACTTGCCACCCCAGATTATCGGCGCGGACCTGAAAATTCCCCTGCAAACCAATCTGGTGGACGAATCAACCGTGGGTGTGGATCGGCTGCTTGGCGCATTGTCAGCGTATGTGAATCTGGAACAGGCCGCCGCCGTTATCAGTGCCGGCACGGCGCTGGTGGTGGATTGCATAGATGACGAAGGGGTTTTTCTCGGCGGGGCCATTGCTCCGGGCCTTACGCTGGCCGCCCAAGCCCTGCACACCGGGACGGCACAACTTCCGATGGCGGATCTGGAGCCACCGAAGGAACTCATTGGCCGAAACACCATGGAGGCGCTGAATCTTGGCGTGTACGCCGCAACCTGCGGTGCCGTCAGTTATCTTTTGGAAAAATATGCGGAGAAACTCGGACGCTGGCCGCATGTCGTGGCCACAGGCGGTGATGCCATGCGCATCTTCGGCCACAGCGGCCTGGTCGACTCATTTATTCCGGATCTGGTACTGCAGGGTGCCGCTCTGGTATGGGAACATCATCAGACGTGATTTATTGTCTCGCGGCTTGCAATGTTTTTATCTCCGCCTTGATCCCCGCGACCTCTTTCGCGGATAGTCGTTCCAATTCGTCCTTCGGTAATGCCCCATTGAGTTTCAACGCCAGTTTCAGCTCTGCGATCCGCTGCGCCACGGTTAATCCGGCCCGGCTGGTTTCGGCGTAAGGCAAACGCACCCGCGCATCGGTGCGATTAATGGATAATAATTTCAGCACGTCCTGGCGCGGATCAAGGCCCATCTGCATCTCCACCCCGATTTTTCGTTGCAGCCAGTTTTGTGACCGCACATTCAGTGTCAGTACGGCCTCCGCCGCCCGCAGTGCCGCCGGCCAATCATGCGCAGCTATCGCCCGCTTAAACTCGTGGCGATAGGTGGATGGATCCCATGGCAATGTTCCGCGTACCGTCGGAAGCCAAACGGCTACCGCCAGCACCAGAGCGGAAACGCATAACGCCCCGCCTGCCGTTGCGTTCACCCGCGGAGCAGGCGGCCCATCGTTCGACACGGATTGGGGATTATTTTTTAAGGGTGTCCGTGCCGCGCGATGCACCGCAAAACTGCCCAGAATAATCCAGAAAAACATCGCCACAGGTCCGGTGGCCAATGCCATATTAATCTGATCATACAGTACCATTCCAGCCGCTCCCAGCACCGCCGCCTTATCAAGAATCGTCTGATATTCAGGACGTATGACCCGCAAGAGCCGATTGGCCAGAAGCATTCCTCCCAGCGCGGCGGCGGCATAAAGCGAGGAAAGTGTCATCTGATAACTTGCCACGCCCCGTGCGCCAAAGCCCGGATGATACAACGCCAATCGCCCGGCCCACCACAGAAGCGCCAAGACAATCAAAGCCGCCGTCGGCAATGATGTTTCACGTTTCCCATCTGTGTCAATATTTCCGCGCCGCAACGCCGCCAGAAAGCCCCACAACACCAGTGCCGTAAATCCGATTGCCGCCGGCAACCCCGCCTCCGCCGCAATGCGGATGAACATATTGTGCGGGTCTTTCACATCTTCCGGTGCGCCGAGCGGTTTATATTGGGTGTAGTAATAGCCAAAGTTATTCAATCCCACACCGGTCACCGGGTGTTTTTCAATAATCCCCGCCGCACCGGTCCAATAATCCCAGCGATATAGTAAATCGCGCGTAGGCAGACCATGATGCGTAAAGCCGTATGCCAGCAGTCCCAGCGTTCCGATCGCCACCATCACCAGCGCCGTCGCGATTGCCGCCTGCCGGTGCGCCGCCAGCCACTTTTGCTTCCACCATGCCAGGGCCATGAAAATCGAGACGATTGCAAAACTCGCCGCCCCGCCC
>JAJYGE010000370.1 GCA_021785155.1 Planctomycetota bacterium | reverse complement strand
ATCTTTATAATCTTCCCAGGCGCACCGGTCATTTTGTGCCCTATGACACGCTGGCGCTGAACCCGTATTTCTATAACCATCCGTCCGCGGCACCGGCCCGCGCGGCTTATAAAGCATCCGGGGGTAAAGATCCGGTAGCGTGTGCCGTGCTGGGCTTTGTGCATTACAACCGCCATCAGTATGCGGCGGCGATACCTTACCTGCGGCAATCGTTGAGTGTATACCCGTACCAGCCCCAAGCGATTGCATGTTTGGCACATTGTTATCTGCGCCTGGGAAATCATAAAATGGCAATCAACGACCTGGCTCGCGGATTGTACTTGATGCCCAATTCACCCCGGCTTTATCTGGCCATGGGAGACATTCGCATGGTGCGGCACCAATATGCCATTGCGGTGGCAATCGACAACATCGCATTGCGCTTCATTCCCCACAACGCCCATGCCCGATGCGCGCTGGCCGCGGCTCTTGACGCCCTTGGCCAATGGTCGGCGGCCAAAGCCCAGTTCCTGCGTGCGCTGAAAGAAGATCCCACATCACGCGCGGTGCATTACACTTTTGGTCGTGCGCTGCTTGGCCATGGTGATCCCGGTGCCGCACTGATCGAATTCCAGACTGTGGCGCAGCGTGATCCTGATTACCACGCCGTGCGGCAACTCCTGGCGGAGGCGCTTGCGCAGACGGGCCATCGGCATCAGGCGGCTGCGTTGATGCAGCCATATCCCGCCGAAAAAGCTCCGGCGACCCGACAGCGACCCCAATAGTGGAACAGGGCACTGAACCCCGCGCACCGGATCGCCGCGCCCACTTTTGAGTACCCCCATCATCATCGGAACGCGGTGGATGGCGGTAATTTGTACAGCCATACGCCGCCAACGAAAATTGGACGACTGTGCAATGGTGCTACGGCAGCGGCGGAAACACCTTGGGGCGGAACCGTTAAAATAACCGCCCCGACATCATTGCGCTGTAAAAACTTCCGCAGTTGGGCGGAATATCCGGAGGGCGGCGGTCGCTGGAGTGTCAGGCCCGCCAAAAGATTTCGGGGCATTTTGAAATTAGCGGGTGTCCAGCCGGTAAAACCGTTGATCATGGAAAAAGTAAAGCCGGATTCTTCCTGCCAGAGCATCACCGGCGTGTGGGATCGGAAGGGAAGAATCAGGACAGTTTCATGCGGCCGGAGATATTGATGGCAAAGCCCCAGTCTGAAAAAGTTCGGATTGGCGTAGCGGCTGGCACCGACACCGGCCCGGAGATTGGGCAACAGCGTCAGAATGATCAGGGAGGAAAGCAGCCATTTCCACCCTGTTGGCACCGGGCTATAGCGCAGCCAGAGTGCCGCGGCGGCACTGATGGTGATTGTGACGTAACTGAAGACCCGGAAAGGCAATGCCTTTTCCAGCAGCGGCAAATGGGCCAGGTAATACCACGGCATCAACAGCCACATTGGATGCCCCAATACCTTCAACTGCGGTCCCAAACTTAACAGAAATGTCATGGAAAACAGGATCAGCAAAATGCGTCCATGGCTCGTGGTCCAATATCGTTTGAAATACGCCGCCAGCAGCACTACCAGTGGCACGCCAAGATAGCCGACCTGCGATGTTATCGATGCCGCTTCAGGAAAGTACGCCCAGAGATGTCGCGCCCATGACGTTCCCAGCCACACGTATTGCGATGGCATCATTACCGCGGCAAGGTCCACCGAGTTTGTGCCCCGGCTCCATATTCCCCCGGCAGTATATCCGCGCAGCAATGGGGCCAGGAAAATGGGCAGGAGAATGGCTATCGCCAGCAGCCATGCCCACAGGGACTCGATGGCAGTACGCCGCAACGCCGAGAAATCCGCACCCTTTGGCACCAGCGTCATGGCAACAATAATGGCCGATGCCCCCAGAATGACCGAGGTGGCGAAGGTTTCGGTAAATACACCAAACTCAAAGCACCAGAGCAATGCGGTCATGCCGATAAACACTCGGCGGCTGATACGGCCATGACAGCGACGAAGAAACAACCACACGCCGGCCGGCAGCGCGAAGGTCATTGCCAGATTCAGGTCATATTGCATCTGTGTGATTTCATAGACTGAAAATCCGAACAGCCATCCGCCGAACAGCGACGGCCAGAAAGTGGCACACAGTTCCATGTTCATGCCGAAGGCCATCCAGGCGGCCAATACCGGCGATAACAACAACGCCAAATTCAGCGCCGCCGTCGCGCCGTAAAAGTGCGTCACGGGGGCCAACAGCAATGCCAGCGCCGGAATGCTGGTGATCCATGCGGCATTGACTCCCACCGGCTGCCACACCAGATGGATATTAAATGGATTGATCCCGTGCGACAAGGCGTGCGGCCACCACGCAAGATACCACAAAAACGCGGTGGTATCCCGGTTGGCATGGCCTATGACGGCTCCCGGTCCGGCGCGAATCAAGTCGGGCAGCGCAAAGACGCCCGCCAATAAAAGATAGGTAATCCCGGCCACCAAAAAGGACCACGGACCGTAACCTGGTTTTACACATTGATCGGGCGGTGCACACGGAATTGCGGGCGGACAGCGGCCCGGTTCGGCACCGCGGCGAAAAAGCCGGTACGACATACGCTGCCAGACACGCAATTGACTCATGGCAACCTCCGGCCCGTTTTAATCAAAGCCCAGGATGCCATGGCCAGGGTACTTGTGAGCCACGCGACCGGGACCAGCCATTGTCCCGCCGCCAGGATGTTCTGACAGGCGTAGAGCCAGTGGTATGAATGTGCGCCTGTCGCCAGGATTTTCACTGTACCGGAGTGTCTGATCAGTGCCGCGCATAGGGCATAGCTTGTTGCCACCGCCGCCAGCACCAGAAACCATACGGCCTGAAATACCGCGGCTCTGCGGCCCTGATAAAGCAAAAAGGGGTAACGCCGCCCCCACCAGAACATGGCGCAGAGTCCCGGAATCCAAAAGCCCACGATCCCGCTTAGGTGAACCAGGCAGGCCGTCAGCCGCTGCGCTGCCGAACTTTCCAAAGCGGCGATGTCGGCTTTCGGAATCAAATAATTACTCCCCTGAAGGGTAACGGTTTACGGGCTGCCCTGTCACGGGGCGCTTCAAAACCAGCCACCAAAGGGCGCAATTCAGGGGTTCAAAACCAGCCACTGATTTTCTGTCTTATAACGTCCAATAACCTTTCCTGTCAAGGCCCTTT
>JAJYGE010000300.1 GCA_021785155.1 Planctomycetota bacterium | reverse complement strand
AGAGGACACAGAGTTTTGTTATCCACATAATTTCTGGCGGTATTTGTCAGATTCAATAACGGGAGAGGGTTTGGTTTCAGGAATGGCGGGAATGGGGTTTGGCATTTAGTATTTTTCACCGCAAAGCCACATCGGCCGCATTGAAAATGCTGAACTTAGCCCATCACACCGGACCGTTGGTAGGATCGCCAAATCGTTACGTGTGCAAGCCAACAGGATTGATCCGACGCGGTGAAACCGGATCGCTGGCGTTGGGCGCGATCCTCGTGGGCCTTTACCGCAAGGACATGGCGGTAGACCGGGTGGGAGTCGTTTGTGATTGGGTTTGATTGTTCTTTTATGCCAGTCGGATACGGAAGCGGTGGAGGGCACGCCGTCGTGTTCCCGTGAAATACGGGACCCTGCCGTTACGCAGGCCCGGAATTCAGGTATGCGTTAAGTTCCGCAATCATCGGCGGCAAATCCCGGTGAATCACCGTCCATACGATACTCATATCTACATCCGAGTAGGCGTGAATAAGGCGATTCCTCATCGCAATAATCTGGCTCCAAGGAATTCCAGGGATCCGGGAGCGCGTTGCCGGGGAGGTTTTTGCCGCAGCTTCGCCGACCACTTCCAGCAATCTGACCACCGATAATGCCAACAGGCGGTCCGTATCAAGGGCGGCCCGATTGCGCTGAGCGCAAATCTCACACGCTTCCTGCCCGTGATCACGCATATCCTTAAGCCGTATGCGGTCATCGTGGTGCGACATATTGATCCTCGGCTTCAGCCAGCACGCGGTCACGGAAATACTTGCTTAGCGACGCCGGCGTGTGCAGGTCTACGGTTCGTCCGAATTGCCTGCTCAAATCATCCTGCAAGGTAAAAAACTCAAGGCCTATCTCGGCATCCGGCGCAAATTCAACCAGAACATCCACATCACTATCAGGGCGAAAATCGTTGTGAATGGCGGAGCCAAAAATCGCAAGGCGGCGGATGTGGTATTGTCGACAAAGTCTTGCAATTTCCGCATGGGGAACGCCGATGTGTTCAGATACCATAGGTTGTTTCTCGCAGGATACCAACTGCCAATAGGGTTATTGTAACCAGCACCTGTCAACTGCGGAAGCAGGGTTTGCCAGCAGGGCTGTTGTGTTTCAATAGAAATGTCACCCCCTTGTTTCAATAGAAGTGTCACCCCCAGCAATGGGGTCCGGCAAATTCGCGTCAGCGAAGCGTAGGTGAGATTGATTTTCGTGTACGGCGGCATTTTTCATGTGGCTGGTGAGATGCTGGATCTGCGGGTGGCCGTGGGGTCGGTTTGCCCGTATTGCTGATCCGGGGTGTTATTAACGGGCTTGTAACGGTTGGCCAGCAGGGCTTCAATAATCGCTAAAATCATCACCAGCGCCAGAACGCCCGGCATAAGTGAATTGCCTTCACTGGTTTTGGCGAGTTGCTTGACGAGTTCATTGGCTGTGGCGGCGATAAATATCGTCTGTTTTTTCGGGGCCTCTTTGGCCAGTACAGCGGCACTTGTGGCGTGCAGATCAGCCTCGCCGGATGGCACGTTGACGACAAATTCGCCGGAATATTTTCCGTTAAAGCTCTGCCAGGTGTAAACACCCGGGCGTTGTGCGGTGGTGAAGCGCCACACCAGGCGCCCATCAAGCGTGTGTGATGTGGCAACATTTACCGAAGTATGAGATTGTGGCGCTTTAACATTAATAGATAATTGAGAATTATGAACCGGCACATGAATATCTACCGAGCTTCCCGGCGTATACGACGTGGTGCCCGCACTCGCTGCGGCATTGCCCAGGGCAATGCGTACCATCATGGGCAAAAAGGCATTCGTTGCGGCGATATTGCTCCATCCGCCGCCGGGGCCGGACAAAAAGCTGTACACCCGTCCATGCCCCAGAGAATGTTGCACCAGCAGCAACGAATCATCATGCAGGCGAGAAAGGACTTTCCCGATAACCGGCGCATTTCCCGGCAGACTCCAGCGCCCGACCACGACAATGCGCTGAAAGGGTTCCTGCGTCTGAAATAATCCGCCAAAAATATGGCTTTTCACATCCACCCAACTAACCGCTGCGCCGGTTTGGCTGGTAACCGGGCCGGAAATTTCTCCGGGTAACAGTTGCAGCGATCCAGCGGCAAAAGCATTGTAGCTTTGCGCATCGACCGCCGGGCCTAATAGCCAGCATAATCGGCCCCCGCCGACAACAAACCGGTGCAGTTGTTTCGCCATCGCCGCAGTCATGTGTGGCACATCACACATAAAAACCGCGGCATATCGGGACAGACGAATTGCCCCAAGGTCTGTGAATGATCGATAGGTTGGTTCAATGCTCCAAAGCGGCGGCTTGGCGCCTGGCGCTGCGGATGCGGAAAAGGGTGCCAGTGCCGCATCCACAAAAAATGCGGTGGATGAATGGCTTAGCCGCGGTTGATTGCCAATAACCAGCGCGCGGATTTTATTTTTCACATTCAGAATTAAGCTGCGGTGATCACCCCAGGTCATGGCGTGGCTGGCATCTAACTCTGTGAGCGTGAAGCGGTGAATTCCCGGTGCGGTAAGCTGATAGGCCAAGGTCACATTGGCCCGGCTGGAATCCGTGCCGCCCGGGCCTAATGTGGCCCGGGACTGCGTGTTTGCGGCTTTTTGTCCATCCACATTCAGGCCGAAACGCGGTGCCACAGCGGTAGCACCGTTGTTGATGACCGTTCCCTGAAATCGCAGCGTTGCCCCAACCACCGCAGCCCCATGTTCAACGCCCCAATGGGCAATGGCAACGTCATCCGGCGTACCGATGGCCTGCGGCATAAGCACCAACTGAATCCCCGGAACCTTTTTCAGTGCGGCAAACATGCCCGTATCGGATGCCGCCGGCCCCGCAAAATCTGAAATAATAATGAGCATTCGATTGGGGCGCACCGAATTTTTCAACAAATCAACGGCTTTGGAAATCAATTGGCGCATCGGCAAAGCCCGGCCAACACTTTTGATTCCATTGAGTCGGGCTGTTTGCTCTACGCGATCACTTCCCAGGTGATCCGGAACCGGGCTGTTGCCGGGATTGGTCAGCAAAACGGCCATGCGCGCGGGGGTCAGGCTTTGTCCCAGAATATCCCGGGTTTGATCAATGGCTGTTTGCAGGCGGGTTTGCGTGCCATCCTGAACCAGCATGGATTGGGAATTATCCAAGA
>JAJYGE010000322.1 GCA_021785155.1 Planctomycetota bacterium | reverse complement strand
CCTACGACAAATTCATTGCAAAAGGCTGGGATATTGGCACAGGCCCCATGGAATCCATGTGCAAAGCCACGACCCGCCGCATCAAAGGCCCCGGCATGCGATGGGATGCGGAAAATGCCGAATCCCTTATGGCCATGGAGGCCCTCTACCAAAGCAACCTCTGGGACGCCTGGTGGGCACAAAAATACCGCCGAATCGCAGCTTAACGACTTCCCGATAAAAACGGGCACACCCAGAATATTTTTGCGGCGCGGTGTATTTGATCCCATGGCATGTCATAAGTAGAATAAAGGACTTGCGATTTACCAGGTGTCGCAGGATGGCGGTAGGAATTGTTTGAAGCGAGGGGATACCTCAGGCATGGAGGTTTGCAAGTTGGAAAAATATAACAGCCCCGGATTCAAACCCGGTAAGCTGGGTCTTTATGATCCACAATTTGAACATGACAGTTGCGGTGTCGGCTTTATTGCGCACATTAAAGGCCGCAAGAGCCCGTCTATTGTCTCTGACGCATTAACCATGCTGGAGCACATGGAACATCGCGGTGCCTGTGGCTGCGAGGAAAATACCGGTGACGGCGCGGGCATCCTTACAGGCCTGCCGCATGAATTTCTGGTAAAGGTTGCCAAAAGAGACGTCAACATCACGCTTCCGGCTGTCGGAAACTATGGTGTGGGCATCGTATTTTTGCCATCGGATAATGAACAACGCGCGTGGTGTGAAACGGCATTTGCGGCGGCGATTCAGCAGCGGAAGCTCACCTTGCTGGGTTGGCGGACTATGCCCGTAGACAACAGTATGATTGGTCATTCCGCCAAACGCACCGAACCACGGATGAAGATGGTATTTATCTCCGGTCCCGCGGGGATGGATCAACGCACTTTGGATAAAGAGCTTTACATTGTCCGAAAGCAGGTGACCAAAGCGGTGCGATCCGCGGAACTTCCGCAGTTCGATTACTTTTATGTCTGCAGCCTTTCGACAACGGTATTAATATACAAGGGGCAGCTTACCTCCGGGCAGGTGCGGGAATATTTCCGCGCGGACCTGATGGATTCAGACTATCAGACCCACCTGGCGCTGGTGCATTCCCGGTTCAGTACCAACACTTTTCCGTCCTGGAGCCGGGCGCAACCGATGCGCTTCATGGCCCATAACGGGGAAATCAACACGCGACGGGGCAACAGCAACTGGATGCACGCGCGCGAAGGGATGTTTGCCGGCGGACCGTTTGGACGTGAACTGGACCTTATCAAGCCGGTCATTGAAGGCGACTCCTCCGATTCCGGCGAGTTTGATAACTGTCTGGAGATGCTGGTTCAAAATGGGCGATCTTTGCCGCACGCGGTGATGATGATGATCCCCGAAGCGTGGCAGAATCATGAATCCATGGATCCGCGTCGGCGGGCATTTTATGAATACCACTCCTGTATGATGGAACCATGGGACGGTCCGGCGTCGGTGGCATTTACCGATGGCCATCTTATTGGTGCGGTGCTGGATCGCAACGGCCTGCGCCCCAGCCGATATTACGTCACAAAAGATGATCTGGTCATTATGGCCAGCGAAGTTGGCGTCCTGCCAGTTGCGCCGGAAAACGTAGCCCGCAAAGGCCGACTGCAACCGGGGCGCATGTTCCTTGTGGATTTCAAGCAGGGCCGCATTATTGATGACTCTGAAATTAAATCAGCATTGGCCGATGAGCATCCCTATGGCCAATGGTTACAAAAACAACGCATTACCATCGACGAACTGACCAAACCGGCCAAGGTTCCGGGGTTTGACCCTGATACGCTGCTTACGCGGGCACAGTGCCTGGGCTACACCACCGAAGACCTCATGAAACTGCTTCTGCCCATGGGAACCAATGGCCTGGAACCCATTGGGTCGATGGGTAATGATGCCGCGTTGGCCTGCCTGAGCGATCAACCGCGGCTGATGTATGATTATTTCAAACAGTCTTTTGCGCAGGTAACCAATCCACCCTTGGATTCAGACAAAGAATATATTGTCATGAGTCTGGAAAGCTACATCGGCCCGGAGCGCAATTTGCTGCAAGCCGGTGAAGAACATTGTCACCGCCTGCTCTTGCCGCAGCCGATTCTGACCAATGAGCAATTGGCCAAAATTAAAACCATGAATCATCGCGGATGGAAGACCCGCGTCATTGATGCGGTATTTGACCGCGACAGTGGCGAAAACGCGATGACGGACGCCTTGGACCGCATCTGTCGGGAAACCACACAGGCCATCGAACAGGGTTATCCGCTGGTGGTGCTGACCGATCGGGCCATGGATGAAACGCATGTGGCGCTGCCGGCACTGTTAGCCTGTGGAGCGGTGCATCATCATCTGGTGCGGCAGGGAACGCGCACGCGCATAGGTCTGGTGCTTGAAACCGGCGAGGCGCGGGAAGTGCATCATCACGCCATGCTCATTGGTTACGGGGCGGATGCGATTAATCCGTATCTGGCTTATGAAACACTTTGGAACCTGCGGCGTGACGGCTTCATTGATCCGGCCATGGATGACGATAAGCTGGTAAAAAATTATATCAAGGCCGCGGGCAAGGGCCTGTATAAAGTCATGAGCAAAATGGGCATTTCCACGCTGCAGAGCTATAAAGGCGCGCAGATTTTTGAAGGCATCGGCTTGCACCGCAATGTTATTGACCGGTGCTTTGCGGGCACCGTTTCAAAAATTGATGGCGTGGATTTTCCGGTATTAACCCGCGAAGCCCTGCGTCGGCATGAAATCGGTTATCCGATGGACAAAGGGGAAGTGCGGCTTCCGGTACTGCCGGAAGGGGGCCAGTATTCCTGGAGAAAACATGGCGAACAGCACCTGCTGAACCCGGAATCCATTGCCAGTTTGCAGGAAGCCGCCCGCGGCAACAGCCGGGAAGCGTATGCCCGCTACGCCAAAGTCATCAATGAACAAAGCGGGCATCTATGCACGCTGCGCGGTTTATTTAAACTCAAAGCGGGCGATGCGCCGGTGATGCTGGCGGAGGTGGAACCGGCCAGTGAAATTGTGAAGCGTTTTGTGACCGGGGCGATGAGCCTGGGTTCCATTTCACCGGAAGCCCATGAAAGTCTGGCCATTGCGATGAATCGCATCGGCGGCAAATCCAATACCGGCGAGGGTGGCGAAGACGCGCGGCGTTTCAAGCGCGACGCCAACGGGGATTCCCGCCGATCGGCCATCAAGCAGGTCGCCAGCGCCCGCTTTGGTGTTACGATTAATTATCTGACCAATGCGGATGAACTGCAGATTAAGATGGCGCAGGGGGCCAAGCCGGGCGAGGGCGGGCAGTTACCGGGACATAAAGTTGATGACTATATTGGTCGCCTGCGCCATGCCACGCCGGGCGTGCAGCTCATCAGCCCACCACCCCACCATGATATTTATTCCATTGAAGATCTGGCGCAGCTGATTCATGACCTGAAAAACGCCAATCCCGCCGCCCGCATCAGCGTGAAGCTCGTGGCGGAAGTCGGCGTGGGAACCGTTGCGGCGGGCGTCTCGAAGGCGCATGCGGATCATGTTGTTATCGCCGGTCATGATGGCGGCACCGGTGCTTCGCCGTTGACGAGCATCAAACATGCCGGCACGCCATGGGAACTGGGCCTGGCGGAAACGCATCAGACACTGGTACTTAATGATTTGCGCAGCCGCATTGTCGTTCAGGTGGACGGACAGTTAAAGACCGGGCGGGATGTCATTATCGGAGCCTTGCTGGGAGCGGAGGAATTCGGCTTTGCCACGGTTCCGCTGGTAACATTGGGATGCATCATGATGCGGGTATGTCATTTGAATACCTGCCCCGTGGGCATTGCCACGCAGGATCCGGTACTGCGGAAAAAATTTGAAGGCAAGCCGGAGTATGTGGTTAACTTCATGTTCCTGCTGGCGGAAGAAGTTCGCGAACTTATGGCGTACATGGGCTTTCGGACATTTAATGACTTAATTGGCCGGGTAGATCGTCTGGAAGTTGGTGACGCCATTCGGCATTGGAAAGCCCAGGGCCTGGACCTGACACCGATTCTTTCCCCGGCGGTGAAACTTTATGACAATGTGGATGTGTATGCCACGAAAAAGCAAGATCATGGGCTGGAAGCGGCACTGGACAATCAGATTATCCGCGATGCTAAAGCGGCTCTGGAAACAGGCCAAGTCGTGCGGTTGGCGTATCCCATCAGGAATATCAACCGTACGGTTGGCACCACGCTTAGCCATGAAATCGCCAAGCGCTATGGCGAGGAAGGCTTGCCGGCCGATACGATTCATCTCAAGCTCACCGGGTCCGCCGGTCAGAGTATGGGGGCATGGCTGGCCCGCGGCGTTCATATAGAATTGGAAGGTGACGCCAATGATTATGTCGGCAAAGGTCTGTCCGGTGGAACCATTGTGGTATATCCCGATCATCGGAGCACCTTCAAGGCCCAGGAGAATATCCTCATCGGCAATGTGGCGCTTTATGGTGCCACCAGCGGCAAGGCGTTTTTCCGTGGTGTAGCCGGAGAGCGGTTTTGCGTGCGTAACTCCGGAGCCAGTGCGGTGGTGGAAGCGGTGGGCGATCATGGATGTGAATACATGACCGGTGGCCGTGCGGTGATTCTTGGGCCTACCGGGCGCAATTTTGCCGCGGGCATGTCCGGTGGCATCGCGTATGTGTATGATCCGGAAGATATGTTTCTGGCCCGCTGCAATCTGGCGATGGTGGAGCTGGAGAAAGTGGTTGATCCGGGCGATGTTGCCGAGTTGAAAGACATGATTGAAGAACATGATAAACTCACGGGAAGCACGGTTGCCAAAGCCATCCTGTCCGATTGGAAAACAAGCCTGGGGCGATTCCACAAGGTAATGCCGATTGAGTATCGCAAAGCTCTGGAGAAACGCGCGGCCAGGGCCGGCGGCAACGTGAAGCAGGAGGTGGGACATGGGTAAACCTACCGGCTTTATGGAATTTGCCAGAGAAATTCCCGCCAGTCGCGCGGCGGCATTGCGGGTACTGGACTGGAATGAATTTCACGAACATCTGCCCGACGTCAAACTCCGCACACAAGGCTCGCGCTGCATGGATTGCGGCGTGCCTTTCTGCCAGAGCGGCTGTCCGGTGAATAATCTCATTCCGGAATGGAATGATCTTATTTATAAAGATCAATGGAAACAAGCCATCACCCGGCTCTGGAGCACCAATAATTTTCCGGAATTTACCGGTCGCGTATGTCCCGCCCCATGCGAAGGCTCATGCGTGTTGGGCATTAACGAGCCACCGGTAACAATTAAAAATATTGAACAGGCCATTATCGATCATGCGTGGGAAAATGGTTGGGTGGTTCCACGTCCTCCCGCCATGCGCACGGGTAAAAAAGTTGCGGTCATCGGTTCGGGTCCCGCCGGATTGGCCGCCGCCGATCAGCTTAACAAGGCTGGTCATCTGGTAACGGTTTTTGAACGTTCCGACCGCGTCGGCGGACTGCTGATGTACGGCATTCCGAACATGAAGCTCGATAAAGCCCTGGTGGTGGATCGTCGCACCAAGCTCATGGAGCAAGAAGGCGTAAAATTTGTGGTCAATACGCATGTTGGAAAAGATGTGGACGTGCATGAGTTAATGCATGAATTTGACGCCATGGTACTGGCCTGCGGTGCCACCAAGCCGCGCGACCTCAAGGTGCCCGGTAGGGATCTCAAGGGCGTCCATTTTGCCGTACCGTTCCTTCATTCCAACACCAAAAGCCTGCTGGATTCCAATCTGCGGGATGGTCGGTATCTGTCGGCAAAGGATAAGGACGTTATTGTCATTGGTGGCGGTGACACGGGCACCGATTGCATCGGAACATCCATGCGGCACGGCTGCAAAAGCCTGGTGAATTTTGAACTTATGCCGCAACCTCCGGGATCACGGGCACCGGATAATCCGTGGCCGCAATGGCCAAGAATTTATCGTACTGATTATGGCCATGAAGAAGCGGCGGCGGCATTCGGCCATGATCCACGGAATTATCGCCTGCTGACCAAAGAGTTCATCGGCGATGAGAACGGGCACGTCAAAGCGGTTAAATCCATCGAAGTGCAATGGACCGGAACCAATGGCAAAATTGCCATGTCCGAGATTCCCGGCACGGAAAAAATATGGCCGGCAAACCTGGTTCTTCTGGCCATGGGCTTTCTTGGGCCGGAAGAAACCATCGTCAAACAACTGGGGCTGGAAACCGATGCGCGTTCCAACTTCAAGGCGGATTACGGCAAATACGCGACCTCCGTCGAAGGCGTATTCGCCGCCGGTGATTGCCGGCGCGGACAGTCATTGGTGGTCTGGGCAATTAATGAAGGCCGCGGCGCGGCGCGACAATGCGATCTGTACCTCATGGGGCACACGGAATTGCCGTAACCGGTTAAACGGACATGTATTGCGAAAAAACAGTGGTCTGCGATGCCAGACAGGCGTGGTTTATGCCATGGGGGTCGCGCACGATCAATCCTTCCATGGGATCGATATCCGCTACAGTGCCCTCGAGCACAGAACCCGCGCAGGACACCCGGATATTTTGACCCAACATACGGCAGCGGGCACGCCAGAGCGGCACAATTTCATCTCCGGAGGCCAGTGGATTGCATCGGTTCTGGAGGTCTGCCAAAAGCGTCATAATCACATACGTGATCTGCCAGTCGCGACGGTGGATCATTCCAAGGGAAATAGCCCGTCCTGCCAAATCGGGCGGAAAGTCTTTGTGCGTCTGCATGACATTGACACCCACACCGATAACATAATCCGTCAAATCCGGGTTTTTCACATTCGGACGGGTTTCAATCAAAATACCGGCGATCTTGCGATCATCAATCAACACATCATTGGGCCACTTGAGTTCTGGACTGCGCCGGGTCAACATGGCGATACTTTCCGCCACCGCCAAGCCGGCGGCCAGTGACAGGGTTTCCACCGGCAATTCTCGACCCGGTAAAAGCAGAGACAGCAATGCCGATTGTCCCGGTTTGGCCTCCCAGCGATTGCCGCGCCGTCCCCGACCTTTGGTTTGAACATTGGCAATCACCGCCAGCGGCTTATTGGCCCCCTTGGCTGCGGCGGCAAAACATTCATCATTCGTGCTCTGTGTCTCCTGGAATGTTTTCACGTCAATGTCGATCCCCACCTTATTGAGCATCAAGGTCAGCAGGGCCGACATGAGCGGAAAGCCCAGCCTCAGCATTTTTATTTTATCATTGGCAACATGAACTTCGCATCCCAACCCCCTTAGCAATACCAGGGCTGCTTCCAGAAGATCGGAGCTTATCGCTAATTGATCGCAGAGCGTAGAAGAGCTGACAAGGTTGCCAGCAAATAGCCTAACTGCCACGGCCAGTGCGATGTTGACAGCAATTTCGCGAAATATCGCCTGCTTGTCCGGGGCCACATCCTGCATCGGTTCAGTCATTTTCAATAACATCCATTGCTACATCCAGACCAGGCGCGGAATGGGTTAACGCCCCCACGCTTATGCGGTCCACACCGGTTGCGGCCATAGCCGCAATGTTTTGGAGCGTAACACCCCCGGACGCTTCCAGCAAGGGAGGCCCGCCGCGCCTGCATCCATCGCGCAAAAACACCGCCCGCCGCAATTGCTCCGCGGGCATATTGTCCAGAAGAATAATATCCGCGGCACCCGGCAGCGCTTCTTGAAGCTGCGCCAATGTATCGACCTCCAGCCAAAGCGTGATATGCGGTGGCATCTCCGCGCGAACTTTACGTGTTATATCGGCCAGAGATAAATGCGTTCCGCCCTTCCGGCGCAACGCCGCAAGGTGATTATCCTTCAGCATGACGCCATCATACAAGCCCATGCGATGGTTCACGCCGCCGCCGCAGCGCACCGCATATTTTTCAAGCGTTCGCCAGCCGGGCGTGGTCTTACGAGTGTCACACACCAGCCCCTGGCCGGGGTGAATTGCGCCATGGCCGGCAGCCAGTACGAATTGCCGCGTGAGCGTGGCAATACCGGAAAGGTGCCCAAGAAAATTCAACACCACACGTTCCGCGGAAAGTAGCGCCCCCGCCGGACCGGCTATGTGCGCTATGATCGCGCCCGGCTCAACCGGCCTGCCGTCGGAAATGTGCGCCGTACATTTGAGTCGAGAATCGTAATACGAAAGCACTTGAGGGAGTATAACTGTTCCACAAATCACGCCTGCCGCGCGGGCGACAATATTGCCCGCGGCCTTCTGATCGTCCGGAATTGCCAGATGCACCGTGCGGTCCAATTCCACCGCCGTTTTCCCGCTTCTGGGCAAGGCACCGAGATCTTCGGATACCGCCAGTTCGATCAGCGCGCGGATGGAGTTATCCAATGGCGGGGTATCAACCAATTCAGGATCCATCGGATTGTTACCCGTACACGCGGCATTGGCCGGAAACGCCAAAATCATTCATCATCATCTTCATCGTAGAAGATGTCATCATCTTCATCGTCAAGATCGTCATCATCGTAGGCTCCGCCGACATCATCGTCCTCAAAATCGTCCTCTTCATCTTCATCCTCATCGTCATCATCATCCAGGTCGTCATCATCATCTTCCTCATCCTCCAGATCGTCATCGTCATCATCCGCACGACGCTTGGCCAGCACCACGACATCATTGCTGCGGCGGGATGCTTTCAGGTCCAACGCCGGCGTCCCACTTTCCGCAGGTGCCGTGAAAACAGCGCCATCGCATGACCATCCGTAATCACTGATCGATCCATTCAGAGCAGTCGCACCGATCATTTCCACGACGGCTTGTTCTACAATTCCCGATGTTGCCATGTCTGGTTCTCCAAAATATTTCGCGGTCGTCCCGAGTTTCTGCCGCGTTAACCATCAACGCGACATGCGAAAAACATTCCGCCGGCGGCCCGCCACGAGCAATCCAACCGCCGGTAAAATACAGCCTATTTTGGACAAGTCAATGGTTCTGAACATAATAAGGGGAAATAATATCGGCGGTAAAAAGCCCGATTGCGGTAAGGCCGGACTTTACGCACGAGTTCAAAAGGAGATTTTATGCCAAAAGCTTCAAAAATAGCGGTTTTTCCGGGCACGTTTGATCCACCGACGCTGGGACACCTTGATGTGATCCACCGGGGGCATAAACTTTTCGACCATCTGATTGTGGCCGTCGGGCGTAATCCCGATAAATTAGAGTTGTTTCCTGTTGCCCAGCGATTGGCGCTGATCCGCCGCCTGGTGGCCGACTTGCCTACGGTGTCGGTGGAGGCGTATGAGGGGCTTACCGTGGAGTTGGTGCGGAAGCGCCAAGCCGTTGCCATCCTCCGCGGCTTGCGCAACATGACCGATCTGCAGTATGAATTTCAGCTCGCCCTGACCAATCGCGCGGTCGCGGATGTGGACACGGTGTTCATTATGACCAATGAGCGATTCGCATTCACGTCCAGCAGTCTGATCCGTCAGATCGCGGCGCTGGGCGGTAATCTCGAAAATCTTAGCGCGCTGTTGCCGCCGGAAGTTATCAAACAGCTTACGGAAACTCGGGATAAGAAAATTGGCCCGTTTCGTGAGTTGCGTACGGATATACCGCGATAACAGGGATCGGAAGCGTGCCGCGAATTAAACAGAACGTCCACCCCGGGGCCGCGGAGACAGCTAAGTAGGAACGCAAAATGGATGCAGCCGCCAGGACGGCACTTACCCCATGCTTAATAAGTAATTTACAACACTTGGCAAGGTTGTAATCATTCTGCGTTCCTACTTAGTACGATGGTATCGTTTTGAATGCGGAGACCCGATGCGATCCGACAGTGAGCGGATATGATTATTGATGTACGGGTTGCCCCGTAAATACAGGTCACGGGAAAATTATTTTTCCGACGATGACATCAGGCCGGAACAGGAGATTAATTTTGGCTATCAGTGATACAATTAAACGCGGAACAATTCGCGCTCCACATCGCAGTCTGCTTCGCGCTACGGGCGTGATTCGTGATGAATCCGACTGGGACAAACCCTTTATAGCCGTAGCCAACAGTTTCGTGCAGATTATTCCTGGACACGCACATCTGGATGTCGTGGGCCAGAAGGTTCGCCGGGCGGTGCGGGATGCCGGTGGCGTTCCGTTTGAATTCAATACAATTGGTGTCGATGACGGTATCGCCATGGGCCATGGGGGAATGAAATATTCGCTTCCCAGCCGCGAACTGATCGCCGATTGTGTTGAAACCATGCTCCGCGCGCACTGCTTTGACGGCATGGTGTGCATTCCCAATTGCGACAAAATTGTACCCGGAATGATGATGGCCGCGGCGCGGGTGAATATCCCGACGGTATTTGTTTCCGGCGGCCCGATGCGGGCCGGCGTCCAACCATCCACCGGGCGCGTTATTGACCTTATCAGCGTCTTTGAGGGGGTGGGACGATTGTCCGCCGGCAAAGCCACTGAAAAGGAACTCACCGAAATTGAAATCAATGCCTGCCCGACCTGTGGTTCCTGTTCCGGCATGTTCACGGCCAACAGCATGAACTGTCTGTGCGAAGCCCTGGGATTGGCGCTGCCGGGGAACGGCACAATTCTGGCTACCGACCCGCGCCGCGACGCTTTATTCCAGTGGGTTGGCCGGACGATTGTCGAGCTGGTGCGAAGAAATATCCGCCCACGGGATATTCTCAGCCGAAAGGCGTTTGAAAACGCTTTTGCGCTGGACATGGCGATGGGTGGATCAAGCAATACCGTCCTGCATGCGCTGGCGGTGGCCTATGAGGCGGGTTGTCCATTCGATTTAGGATCTCTTAATGAAATTGCGGCTCGCGTGCCGCATATATGCAAAGTTGCTCCGGCCGGCATTCATCACATGGAAGATATCGACAGAGCCGGGGGTATCAGCGCCATTCTTAAAACCATCAATGGCAAGCAGGGCGTCCTGCACACCGACTGCATCACCGTAACGGGTCAAAGTCTGGGAGAAAACATCGCTGCGGCGGAGGTCCACGATGCGGCGGTGATTCGTCCACTGGAGCAGGCCTATTCCCAACAGGGCGGCCTGGCGGTTCTCTTTGGCAACCTGGCCCCCAACGGCTCGGTCATCAAAGCCGGTGGCGTGGCGGCCAACATGCTGAAATTCTCCGGCCCGGCCAATATCTTTGAATCCGAAGAATCCGCCGCCGCCGGCATTCTTCAAGGAAAAGTTAAATCCGGCGATGTGGTTATCATCCGATACGAAGGCCCGCAGGGTGGCCCGGGAATGCAGGAAATGTTGGCACCGACCGCGAACATCATGGGGCGCGGTCTGGGGGAGTCTGTGGCGCTTGTTACAGATGGACGCTTCTCCGGCGGCACCCGCGGCGCATGTATTGGTCACGTTTCGCCGGAAGCCGCGGCTGGCGGCCCTATTGCGCTGGTGCGGCCCGGGGATATCATTGACATTGACATTCCCGGACGACAACTCAATATGCGCTTATCCGCGGAAGAACTGGATCGCCGCCGGAAGCAGTGGCGACCGCCCGAGCCCAAAATCCAGCATGGCTATTTGGGCCGATACGCCAGTATGGTCACCAGCGCCGATACCGGTGCGGTTCTGAAAAATCCGTATGCCCCCACCGGCGGTGGAACATAAACCATAGCGGGCGGTTCCATACGTTGTACGAGCCGCGAGGGGGATTGGGCCATTCCGTCCTCCCAGTACGTGCCACGCCCTGCCAGGATATGGGGAAATCATTCGGGGATATATAGAGAAATGCCCCAATACGCGGAACACGTAAGCAACCGCGTTGATGGCCTGCATTGATCAGCGGATGAATCTCATGCGGCCAATGTTGGGAATAATGGCCCAGTTGACGGCACGCATCGGGCGGAAGCCGGCGGGCCAATAAACCATGAAGGCCCGCCCCAGAATATAGCGCTGCGGTACCACTCCCAGGGGCAGGTGCATCTTGCGCAGCACCGGTTCCACGCGATACCACGCCCGGGAATCTTCGCTGTCATTGGAATTATCGCCGAGCATGAAATACTGGCCTTTTTTGAGGGTAATCGGATGCCCCATGGTACCCGTGCCCGGCTCGGTGCCGCCGGGATTAACGGAACTATTATAGGGAAAACGAATTTTCATCTGCGTGTAGTAAATATCCCGCATCAGCAGCAGGTGGCGTAAGGTACAGGCACCGGTGACATCTATTTGTATCTTCGGCGTTTCCTGTTCACCGGTTACCTCACGCGTGTGCGCCACGGCCAACGCATCCTGAAGCGTCCACGGTGCCGCGTATTGCAGCATGAGTTTGCCGTTAATCCAGAAGCGGGCTTCGTGCTGTGTGTTACTTATTGCCAAACGATAGGGCTCTCCGGGGTGCAGCGCCGAGGGCGCATGGAAAATGCTCATGTTTTTTGCACCAATGGGAACATACGTACTGTTGGCCGTATCCCATTGATAAAGTTTTAAGGTGCCATCGTGGGCCAATGTTACCCGAAAACGGTTGGTAGCCGGGCCAAGCGTCATGCGTACGGCACAAGCGGCGGAATGTGATATCCAGACGGTTCGCAGATACAGGTTGCCGACAATATGGTGCCCATTCCAATAGGGATTGGCGTTGTAGCCCAGATCATTATAGAGGTAGCTGTTACGTTGAATAAACGCCAAATGCCCGACGGCGTCCGGATCCCCGCTGGAAAAGCTAATTACCGGCCCGCCAGTGAACCATTTTCCAGCGTCGCTGGTTTGCGGCTCACCGACCCAGGGATTGCTCCAGCGGTTGCCGTTCATGCGTTCCTGCCCGGCATCCAGCGGATAAAAATCATTGTTGTATACCACCTGCAGCATGGCTTTTTCGACATGTACCGGCTTATGGGCTATTTTGCCATCGATAAACACATCGCCATTGACGATTTCCAGGGTATTGCCCGGCAAACCGACAAGACGCTTGATAAAGTTCTGCTTGCCGAACATCGGTTCACGGAACACCACGACATTCCAGCGTTTGGGCGGGGCAAACCAATAAAGATATTTCATGACCAATATGCGATCACCATTGTAGGTGTATGGAAAATGCAGCGTGTGGGTCGAATTGCTGGTACTGTAAATGCGCTTGACAATGGGTTTCCCGCGCAGTTCATCAGCCGGTATCTGAAAATGGCAGTTGGGACACATGGAATAATCCGGAGCGGGTATCGCGTATGGATTGGTCAGTTCACCGTTGGCGAGCCGCACAAGTGTGGATTCAATTTGGCCCGTTCCCGGATCACGGAAGGTCAGCCATTGCCGATCCACATTGGCATTGACGTTGAACGTGTAGCCGCACATTGGGCAAACCGCGCGAAAATGGGCTCCGCTGAGGGTTGGGGCCATGGATCCGGTGGGGATCACAAATGCTTCAACACAAAATGTGCGAAACGTAAAGGCTAAAATAAGAGCCAGAATCACGGTTTCCAGTGTTTCACGGATTCCCGGATTCGGATGGGAATGTCGGCGACCAGAGGAAGCCCGCTGAACCGGCACAACCGTCGGCTCCGACGCCGCCTGCGCCACAGGTGTGATTGGAGTCGCCGCCGATTGTAAAGGAATCGGCGGCATATTGGGATTATTCAACAGTGGGTTGTTATCCGATTCCATGCCCGTCCTTTTTTAATCTCTTTGCAACCTTGTTCCGTCGCCATGCCGTTTGGCGCATCATTGCGCCGATACAGCGGAAGGCTGGGGCCGTGGCGTCCCAACGTCAACGATCAGATTGACAATCCAGCGCTATCATGACGATACAATAGCACCATTCAACCTGATATGTCAGTGTGCGCCTTCGACCATCGCCGCGTCCATCACCGCTTCGGAAAGCGTTGGATGGGCGTGAATGGTGGATGCGATTTCCGCCCGTGTAGCCTCCAGCCGACGGGCCAGCACCAATTCCGCCAGCATTTCCGTGGCTTCGGCGCCCAACAAATGTGCGCCCAGCAATTCACCATATTTTTTATCAAAAATAAGTTTGACAAAACCATCAGGCTCGCCCATGGCCTGAGCTTTGCCATTGGCCGAAAAATTATATTTGCCCACCTCGTAATCAAGTGATTTTTCCTGGCACTGTTTTTCCGTCAGCCCCACACTGGCCACCTGAGGATAGCAATAGGTGCATCCGGGTATCGTGGTGTAATCCATTTCCCGGGTGTTGACGTCAAACATTCGTTCCACCGCAATCGTCGCTTCCATGCTGGCCACATGCGCCAACCATGGGGGGCCAATGACATCGCCGGCGGCATAAATTCCATCCACGGACGTTTTGAAAGTCTTGTCGACCTGAATGGCTCCGCGCGCTATCATCGGCGTGGCATTGGGGGCAAAAAGATTTTCGACATTGCCCGTCACACCCACCGCCAGCAGCACCAGATCAACGTTGATGGTTTCGCTTTTGCCATCACGGGACACGGTTACCGCCACCCCGTCCGATGTCACTTCCACGCGTTCGGTTTTAGTGTTGGTGCGCACATCAATTCCCCGCTTTTTGAAAATAGCTTCCAGGCGTGTGCTGACATCCACATCCTCAATGGGCAGAATATGGGGCAGCATTTCCACCAGTGTCACCTGTGTGCCGAAGGCGTTGTACACGTAGGCAAATTCCACGCCGATGGCTCCGGCACCGATAATCAGCATTTTGCCCGGAATTTTCGGCAGGATCATCGCCTCGCGGCTGGTGACAATTCTTTTTCCGTCCGGCTTGATTCCCGGCAAATCCCGGCTGCGCGCGCCGGTGCAAATCAGAATTCTGGAGGTTTGCAGCGTGTTGGTCACGGTACCTTTGTCATCGCGAACTTCCACCACACCCGACTTGGGAATAAAGCCGGTGCCGGAAAATTTTGTGACTTTATTTTTCTTGAACAGGAATTCAATGCCCTTGCTCATGGTCACCGCGACGGATCGGCTGCGCGCGACAATTTTGTCCCATTGCATTTTTTCTGTGCCCACCGTAATACCATAATCCGTTGCGGCCCGGTGCATCTGATGCATGAAATGGGCGTCCTGAATCAGGGCCTTGGTCGGAATGCACCCCCAATTTAAGCATATTCCCCCCAACTCAGAGCGTTCCACACAGGCCACTTTCTTTCCAAGCTGCCCCGCCCGTACCGCCGCAACATATCCTGCGGGACCCGAACCGACAATCACCAGATCAAATGTTTCTTCAGCCACAAATCACTCCTGCCCGGCCACCATTGACCGTGAAAGTGAATTGTATGCGAACAAATCCCCCCCCCGCAAATCCATTGGGTTAATTGTTCAGTTAATTAACTGAATTTTCCAGCCGCGGACGGTGTTTAACCAAAGGAGGTGCAGATTACAAAAGTGCCAGGAGGGAGAAGATT
>JAJYGE010000520.1 GCA_021785155.1 Planctomycetota bacterium | reverse complement strand
CGCGGCTTGGGGCCGCGGAGAACGTCTGAAAATAAAATGGTGCCCAAGGCCGGGCTGTTTCAATCCGCTCCGCGGCTTGGGGCCGCGGAGAACCAATGCTTTCACACCTTCACCGGGCGTTAGCAAGTTTCAATCCGCTCCGCGGCTTGGGGCCGCGGAGAACGCAATGTTCAGACAGCCGACGTGACAGCCGCACGGTTTCAATCCGCTCCGCGGCTTGGGGCCGCGGAGAACTTCGCGGACTGCGGAGAGCGCACGATTTCGGTTGTTTCAATCCGCTCCGCGGCTTGGGGCCGCGGAGAACATAGATACATGGATGTAAGTCTTGAGGAATGCCGGGTTTCAATCCGCTCCGCGGCTTGGGGCCGCGGAGAACGACACACAAGGACAACCCGCAATTTTACGATTTGTTTCAATCCGCTCCGCGGCTTGGGGCCGCGGAGAACGTCGCGGTGACGTACAACGACCTCACCAACATGAGTTTCAATCCGCTCCGCGGCTTGGGGCCGCGGAGAACGGATGTGCTTAAGGCTGTAGTCGCCGGATTAGTCGTTTCAATCCGCTCCGCGGCTTGGGGCCGCGGAGAACACCGATTCGGTTACGGGTTTCCAGATCCCGCAGATGGTTTCAATCCGCTCCGCGGCTTGGGGCCGCGGAGAACTGCCTTGCTCTAACTCTCGGTATTATAAGGGCCGATTCACACTTTTCCGCGAACCGGCATTTGCGAGACACACTTTTCGCGCCATTCCCAGCTACGGATGAGGAGAAATTTTCACTTTTCAAAGAACTTTCACACAACGCGAACCCCCCATACTTTCGTGCGCGCTGGGGGTTCGCGGAATACATTATATGTTGTCTGTTATGTAATTGCATGGTCACTTTTGACCCTATCCATCCACGGTTCACCACTATTTTAACTTGCCGCCGCACGCGGACAAAATGCCTGCAATCTGTTGATCGCGGGCCAAGTCAACAAATACGCCGCGTGCCCCGTTAAACAGGGGCGACGCCGACACTTTGTTCCCACCGGCACATTCAATGTGCCGGCTAACATACGCGATGTTCCAAACACGTCCGGCCAGCATCAAAATACCAATGGCTCGCTTAAATCCCGAGGTTCTTTGGCCCCTAAATGCTCTACCCGACCGATTGCCGTGGCATCCAGAAAATAAAACCGAACCGAATCCAGTTGCACGTCAATCTCACCGGCCAACCGGCTCCGCAATATCGCCCATTCCTTATCCCCGACCGTGCATTCAAACACGGAATATTGTACCCGCTGGCCGTAATCCAAACACGCCTTCGCCACACGCCGCAACCGCTTGCGGCCCGCGCTGTCCATCGTATTAACATCATACGCCACCAATACCACCATCTGTCGTTACCTCAATACACGCGCTGGCCGCCCGGCGTCCCGATACATCGGGATAAACACAGGCGGACATGCGATATTCATTTCCACCGCCAACCGGCGAACGCCCCGCCACACTTGTACGATCAACCGCACTGCAATTCCCGATCCCATTGGCACACAATCTGTGATTGGGATCGGGGCCGCTGAATCCGAACCGTCATTTGAACACTATCGGAACATAATGCGGCATATCCCCCCGGATATGCCGCGCCAAAATCTTGGCCTGCAACGCCGGAAAGCGCCCCAACGGGGCTTCCTGATTCAAGTACGGATGAATGCGTTTTTCCTGTTTACGTTCCTGATAGGCTCCGATTAATCGCTTTCGCGCGGCATCTTTCAACTCCACCGCGCCGCCGGGACGGGTGATGAAATCATCCACCCCCACCTGTTTGCGGTTGATCAATGTAATGACAAACCGGTCCACCACAAACGCCCGAAATTCCTCCATCAAATCCAGCGCCAGTGATGGCCGACCCGGCCGTTCATCATGAAAAAATCCCACCGACGGGTCCAGACCCGCACACGCCAGCGCCGCCGTGCAATCATGCGTTAAAATGCTGTAAAACAATGATAATAGCGCATTGATCGGATCCAACGGCGGGCGGCGTGTGCGTTTGGTAAATTGTAGTTCCGCCGGTGCATCGGGTGTCATGCGGACAAAGTTTTCAAAATAAAGCCGCGCCGCATCGCCCTCCATCCCGCGCATCGTATCCACCGCATCGGCCAATTCCAACTGCGATAATCCATTGGCCAGATACGTCGCCGCGGATCGCAATGCCTCCGCGTCCGCCGCTCGATCCTCCGGCAGATCACGCGCTGACCGCAACAAATTACCCCGCGCATTTTGCACCTTGCCCGCCACGACGGCCCGCGTAAAATTCGCGCGAAACGCCATTTCGTCGGCCCGTCGAAATTGTGCCCGTTTCAACCGCACACCACCCGATCCCGGCGTATCAATTCTGGCCAATAACCGTCCACTGGCCGACATGAAGTTCAACGGAATCTGCCCTTCCGCGCACGCCTCCATCAACTGCGGGCTGACCATCACCCGCCCGAAACATGCAATGGAATCAATCATGTGCATGGGCAGCCGCGCGGCGACGTTGCCGTCGATCTGAATTAAAATCGCCTGGCCCTCGCGGTGCAAATACGCCCCCTCGGTGACAACGTACAACGTGTTGAGTTGAATTTCATCCATGATCGATTCCCCGTATCCGCACGCATGTGTAACGTGGCCGCCGGGCGGTCGGCGTTCGCACGATTCACCTCTCTGCCGCAAATAAATCCGCGTAGGCGGAATCCATGGCGCGTGAACCTCCCGCCAGCTCCGGCAAACATATACCGTGCATGGAACATCCTTCGCACTGCGGTTTCAACACCGCCGGCGGAACTTCATCCGCCAACATCAGCGCCCGCACGTTGTCAACGGTATTCACTGTTAACCGCCGCAGTTCATCGGTAAATATTACTTCGCGCCGCCGGCGGGTTTTAACGTGATAAATGGCACCCTTTGGCACATTTACACCGATCATTTCCTCCAGGCACAACGCCTGGGCGCATAATTGCACATCATCGTTATCCCATTTCCGGCGTTTGCCGAGTTTGTAATCAACGGGCATGGGAATGTCGTGCCCATCGGCCCCGGGCCGGAATTCCACGATGTCCGCCTTGCCCACCAATCCCAACGCCACCGAAAACAACGGCAACGCCCGTTCGATCCGCGCCCCCTCGGCCGTCTGCCGATAACCCGGATCGTCCGCGTGTTCATGCGCCAGGGTACCGGAAACCGTCCACGCATTATCGACCCACAGCGCATCCAACCGATGCAGCGCGCAGCGCCGATTGCAATACAAGAAATCATTCAATGACGAAATCGAAACCGGATCGGGTGGATCAATGTTCATCATGCTGCACCATAACGCAATCCTGTGTAGCGCCATCGCCGGGCGGAAGGTGTTTTTCCGTCACCGGTACCGCACCCACGTCCCCCGTTCAGCGTGGCCGCCGGGCGGCCAGCGCCCCCGATCCCGATGCGCCAATACCCGCGCAACAAATTCCGCCCCACCCCAACCGCGTTTCGCGCTATCGGTTGCCGACGGACGCCCCGTGTCCGTCCATCGGCACCGAACGAATCACGCCCACGGAAACGCCAGGTCAGCGGAATTCACCGCCGACAATTCCCGATGAATAATGCCCGCGGGCAATGAATCGGCAACGGTTACGGAATAATCGGTAAATTGCCGCGGCGCGGTGGCATCGCCGAGCGCGGGGATTACCCCACGGGGGATAACGCCAGACACCCGCAACAATAAATCAGGGGATCATAACCTATCGGCGTCCCCCCTCGGAGCGGGAATTTCCCATACAAGGCACCTCGCCCAGACGCGTTCTCGTGTCTGGCCATTCTCCTGCACTGACCGCACGCACACGTACCCTCCCTCCACCCCGGGGGCAGTTCCTTGGTAGTCGTCCAAGGAGGAAGGGAAATCCCTTTCGGAGTCGCGGCGTTTCACCACGACCTCCTTAAACAATCTGTGCGAGTGCTCGTCCCCCAGTGCCGAGGAGTGCTGAAAATCGATCAAGCCAACCACCCGCATCCCAGATCGCCCGGCGGCCGCATCATCACGGTACAGCATCGTCAGGGCAAAAAGAAAGTTGTCCAGGTCATAGTAGGTAAAACCGGTCTTTGCCGCAAAAGCTGGCGAGAAGTATATGTGCGTGCGGTAAAGTCCGTAATCAACGACATGCTTGCGGCCCATGGTGCGATTTCCGCCCTCGTCGTCGCTCTTTTCATCCACACTGGCCACCGCACATCGCGTGATGGTACTGTCAAGCTGCAGCGTCTTATCGATGCTTTCTGCAAACGCCATTTGGATTGGGCCGCGAATCTGACCATAGAAGCTGCCCTTAAGGGGACCATCGGTTGAAGTCACCGCGCCGAACGCACGGTTATCGAAGTAAGCGGCACAAACAGCGTCGTGCTCCAACCGTTCCAACTCAAGCTGCCCGAATTTTTGCGACAGCAGTGACCATGGCGACACGTTGTCGAGCGCGGCTTGCGCGGCTGCTCTGCACGTCGCTGCAGCACCGTCCGGGCTGGCCTTTTTAACTGCGTCGAGAACCGCTTTGGTTACCCCCTTTTCATCCCTGACTCCTGAGTCGAATTTGATCCCCCTGACCGCTTCCACAACTTCGGGAGGGGTTCTCCCGCCCGAACGCAGTTTTGCGGCCACCGCTTCAGGAACCAGTTCCAATTTAAAAACCCCCTTGCAGTGCTTGCTGATATATTCGACGCATTTCTTTGGTTCAGGATATTCGTCCTCGCCCCACTGCGCATCCCTGATAGCGATCTCGCTGTCGTGGTCCAGATACCCACTCGCATGGAGGGAGCCAACCAATTGATCAAAAACCCTCTTGCAAACAAGCTGGTAATGTTGGTCAAGGGCATCTTTAAGGACCGCGTTCTCGCGAATAAAAATTTGGTATCCCGGCCATGCGGCACCGTTCGTGATCAAAGTTCCGTCAGGGTTGTAAAGGCTAAAGAAGTTCCTGATCTTGCGCTTCAGACAGACATCGGTAACCAAGCCTTTGAGTGTGTCCGGTTGACGGCGTGGCATATTGCCCATATCGGGATCGCCGTTAGGATTTGCCTTCGTTGCATCGAAGAGCAGCACGAGGTCATGCCGCTCCGCGACAGTGTCCCCGGCCGTTTTACCTGCGGGCAGTTTAATCAGGTTATGGTGAAGGTTCAATTCAGCAGTCATGGTTCTTCCTTTCGACTGTTAATTTCCGTGATGGTATCATCTTGATCATTACCAACCTTGTCTTCACGCTTGGGCCACGCGCGAGTACGCTCGTAATAAAAACCTATTGCGAATCGCCCCTGGTCTTCCAGCGATAGCGTCCGCGGAAATTGCCTACCGCGGGTACTTTGCAGTTTAGCGACAATTCCCGCAAGCCCTTCGAATCCCTTCTCCGGATAGCCGAACTCAAGCCGATTCGCCCATCCATCGCCGATCTTATTGAGGTGGACACGGGCGAGCGAACACAATTGCGGGAAAATAAGAGCCGGTGTGGCCGAAGCGGCGGCATAGCTGCGGTTGGCTGGCGAACTATTGGTCCCGCCGCTTGTTCTATGCGCCTCAATGTGTATCTTGTCCATAATCGCCAACAGCCGGCCACAAAGATACCCTACGTTAAGGTCTCCGTCATAATTATCGGGCATACGATCTCCTTTTCTGTTAGACGCGAAATAAAGCTGAATCAAAGCAGTCCTGGCACGCAGCCGCTCCTCGAACATCTTCCTTTCCTTCTTGTCATATCCTCCTGCCAACTCCAAGCTCTGCCGCTGCAATGCCGCCGTATACAGTCTATGGGATAAGGGGCTGCCTTGTGTCGCCGAGCTGAATAAATCCGTGTACGTTGACTTGGACGGCTTCGAATCCTTGGACTTGCGAACAGTCACCGCGGCCAACTCGCTGATGGATACTGTGGAGTAATCCGCTTTTTGGTACGTCGAGCCATCCCAAATGGGCAGTTCGGCCCCTGCCGCCCTTAGCCAATGGCTAATATTCTTCCGAATCACTGGTAACGTGTCCGTGTGCCAAGTCCTGACCGTGACACGTGATTGCGGCGATGAGAGCAACGCGCAGTAGAAGCGATCCACAGAGATACCATCGTGCACTCCGGCTCCCCAAATGCCACGAAAAAAATCCCGTACTTCAAGTGGATCCGATGCCGTAAGGGCCGCCAGAAATCCGGTGTCACTCAACTGCCTCTTTGCCGGGTCCAAGGGCACTGCCCAAAACACCGCAACCGTTTCGCCAAGTGGCATGCGCGTTTCCGGAGTGCGCAGCAGATAGTTCAGAGCGCCGGAAGCGCGTTCGGCCACACCCAGCGGCATGGCGACAGTGAACGACCCACGACCGTAGCTCTGGGATGGGGCCTTATCAAATGAATTGAGGGGACACCAGCCGCCGCCACCAGGAAGACCGGAAATATGAGGGAACACTGGCGTTAATACGGAATCTGGGCCAGCGCTCGAGGCGAACATCCCATTTCCACGCGGTAGCTTCGCAACAACGCCTCGCCTGCTCTCGGCATATTCCTCACTCCACAATTGCCTCACCTTCGGATCCGCAGTGATAGGTCTGCCGCATACCCGAAACGAAATCTCTTCCTTTGCAATTCGCCTCAAATCCTGGTCAGAAAAGTTTTCATCGTGGAAACACGAAGGCCGCGATAAATAGTCGGCCACAGCGGCGAGGCTACGTACATCTCCGTGCTTTTCCGCCATGAGACGGTGAAGCTCAACAAACTGCTGATGCTTGGAAAATTCCTTATCGTCGGAAGACAGTACCTTGACCGTCGGTCCCTTTCCCTCGGCATCGGCCTTGATCTGACAACCAAATACCTCAACCAAACTTCCGCACCCGAGCTCCGCAACAGCCTTTCCGCCACCTGCCGTCGCGATGACCTCTGACTTCTTGTCAACCCTCATAAAGAAGAATGCAGGGCGGGAGTACTGCTTCCCCCGTACCTCTTCGACCTGAAGCTGCTTCCTCCCGTCGTGACGGTTGCTTATCACGGTGGGCGAAAAGCCCAAGAATTTGCCCTTGTCGTCCAAATCGATAAGCCAATGGATTGGCCTTCGCGAGAAGCCCTGCTCATCCAAAACCCCGTCGCATTCCGAAAGACGAAGTAGCTCCTCAATCATAAGGTACCACCTTTCGGTTTCCATTTTCGGCTATAACCCGCGAAACCGAGATCCAACCATCCGCATCTGATTTGGCACGCAGGGGTTGTAAGGGCTGCGGCCCGTGCTCGCGTGGCCAGTCGGTCGGCCGCGCATTGCCAACCGGCCAGTGGTTCCACATGGGATCAAAATCGAAATCACGGAACACCGATCCAAAGTCCTCGGGTACTGCTGCCGGCTCCGCACCAGGTGCCCATTCAAAGTCGCAAGGAAACTCCCGGCAGCCAAGGTACGGTCGGTGATGACACTGGCCGCATTTCGCCCGTCGCTCGAACATGCCTTGATATTTCGCTATAAGAAACTCGTCACCGATACGCTTCACCGGACCGGGAACCTCAATCACCGCGTCAATAAGATATTCCACATCCTTGAGGATCAGGCTGTGGCGCTGGGTACGCTCTTCCAGAATGTCGAATCCCTTGAAATTATGCTTCTCGTAGCCAAGCTCATTGCGAAGAATCGAGGTAAGGGTTCCCTTCCGTACAACCCCCAGTCGCATGACATGCCACCGGAATCCGATTTTACGGTCCCGTCGGTCGGCCTCAGGCTTTTCAATGGGCTTCATCAGAATCGCTTCCAGTACGCCACGCGCGGCCGACGGCGTGATAATCGGGTAACTGACCCTTTCCACATGGAATTCCGGCCTCGTAAAGCAAGCCCATTGTCCCCATACCCGAATACGTAGTGTGGCCGAGATCATAGTATCAACTCCTCCGCACTCAGCCCACGATCAAACTCGATTCCAACGCCATCTACTCCGCCCGAATAGCCGCCCCACCACAAAAACAAGCCTGTCTCCGGATCATCAAATGCAGCCGTCATTTTCGCCCTCTTGCCGTTCCGCAATTCATCCGCCCTGCTTCTCTGCAGGTTTATGGTGAATTTCTGGAGCGCCCGCCAATCATCCCTTGTGAAATAGCCTTTGTGCTTACTAATTGAATCGGGAGGCACACGCTGGGAGGCAGTATTATAAATATTCACTGCCCCGGTATCGTGGGATTGCCCATCAGCCTGTTGCTTGAGAATAAGCACCGGAACCGTGTTTTCGTCGATCATCTTGAAAAGCGAATCCGTTTCTTTGAATCGCCAATGTCCGCGTGCTTCCTGAATGGCACATTGGTCCGGTACGGTCAACTGATAAAGGAGGCGAAAGTAATCCTCAAACGACACCGGATCACATGGATTGGCGCGGTCCATCTTCCGGAGCAGCTCTGTCTGGCTGATGGCCGTCGCGTAAAGTCCCTTGGGCGAGCCGCCTTCCGCCGCACGAAAGATGTGAACCTTCCCCTTCTGCGGCAATCTACCGTTGCGATTGCACCGACCGGCGGCCTGCACGATTCCATCATACGGCCCGAACTCCCGCCACACTTGGGGAAAATCCACATCCACTCCCGCCTCAACGCATTGCGTGCTAACAAGTATGCACCGCCTGTCCTTCGCGTTGCTTTTCGGATCAAGCCGACACCGAACCTCATCAAGGACTTCTAATCGGTGCGTTGGCATCATCCAAGTCGACAAATGAAACAGTCCGCCACGTCCTTCTAAAAGTTTCCCCACCTCTACGTGCAGCTGCCTAGCGGCGTTTCTTGTGTTGACGATTACCAGCACCTGACGCGGCTGGCTATCCTCGCCGACGATCTTTTTGGCAACCTCGCTCCACTTCAGGGGTGCACTGTCGGCAAGGCTCCAGTCATATTCTACGCGGTCGAGCCTCGCAAAATGATCTTTGGCCATTTGCGGTTCAATAATCGCGCGAGCGTCATCAATCACCAAGCCGACGGGTAGGTCCTCGGATTTTCTCAAGGCGGGCTGGGTCGCGGTGCAAAACACCAGCGAGCAGCCGTATTTGCGGGATGGATTGGCCAGCTCGCCCAAGGCATTCAGAATCGGTTGTAACATAAGCGGGGGAAGGGTTTGCACTTCATCGAAGATCACCACCGACTTGCAAATATTATGGAGTTTTCGGGCGGCCGATGGCTGGCGCGAAAATAAAGAATCAAAGAATTGAACGCTGGTGGTCACGATAATTGGAGCATCCCAGTTTTCCGCCGCCAGACGCCTTCGCCGTGAAAGCTCATCGACCGGCTCTGGGCCACGATCATCCTTCGTCTCCGCGTCGCCATCCTCCATTTGAGAATGGTGCTCCAGCACCATTCCCTCGCCAAAAACCTTCTTCAGATCCTCGGCAGTCTGCTGGATGATGTTCAAGTATGGGATGACGTAGATCACGCGGCGGAGGCCATGCTTCTTCGCATGGGCTAACGCGAATCGCATCGACGCAAGGGTCTTGCCGCCGCCGGTCGGAACAGTCAAAGTAAAAATGCCCAGTGCTTCTTCCGCAACGGTTTCACATCGTCCGCCAACTTGCTCGCGCACAGTGATTACTTCGGCAGAGGCGGATTCGTCGGCACGGGCCTTCTTCGCCCGCACTTCAAGGTTGCTGCGTAGCTTGTCGAGCATTTCGGCTGGATTAAAATCCGGCCACCGCCTAGCGACGGTGGCGGGGCTGCCCTGCTCGGCAAGCTCGCTCACCAAACGGTCAGCGTCCACCAGACAGCTAAATATTAGCCTGGTAAATAATTCCGTGGCCCACCATCCCTCCGAACGGTACGCGGGCGAGAACGCAAGTGTCATTAGCCATTCAGGCAGGGGCTTTGCGAGGCTAGGAATTTGGAACTCGGGGGAATCCTGCTGTAGGGACTGAACGGACGCCTCGGCCTGGCCGAACATCGGCCTGGCTTTTTTCTCCAAATCACTGCGGTCGTGCAGACCCGCATGGTGTCCGCCGATTGCGAAAGCGGCGGGCCAGAGATTGCCACCCAACGCAAGCGCCGCACCGTGAAATGCATGTGGCCTCTTGTTCTCGTTCCCTTGGTCATCGTCCAAAATCCGCTTTTGGAATACCGCTTCCGTTTTTCCGATGTCGTGCAATAGTCCTGCAAAGCGCCCGAACTCACCGGAACCAAACACTTCGGAAAATGCCGCAGCCCGACTGGACACCTCTTTCAGGTGTTGACCAAGGAACTCGCCTTTTCTCGCGAATAATTTACTCACAGTTTAGATTATCCCCCGGCCTTGCTTCCTTGGCAAACTTCTCCGCCAGCTTTGCCACATTCTCCAGATGCTCACGCAGCGGCTGCCAATGGCTTTCGTTGCGATCCGGTGTGCCGTCCGGCAGTTGATATGTGTGCGCGAAATACTTCATGGCCCTTCCCGATCAATTTTGCAACATGTGTTGCGGTGCCACGCGGTCTATTTACCTGACCCTGACAAATGCGAGCTTTACATGGCGCGCCCGGTTGGGGCAAAGTGATACAGTCCATCGGCTCGCATTCCACACACTGCCGCCCTTGCGCGAACGGTTAAACATTCGCCTATGGCCGGTGTGATCCCGATACGGCGATAAAGCCGGGATAATTCAATCCTGTTGCCAATGCGCTGTTTATGATTTTCCCCGCGGTGGTGTATTCCTGAATTTGCCCGGCCGAGCGCTCGTCGGCAATATATATTTTATTTCCCGCAATGGCCAGGCCAAACGGATCCCGCAGCCCCGAAATCAGCGCCGCATTGACCACCTGCCCCGTGGTGGTGTATTTACCAATTGTCCCGGCACCGTCACTGGCCACGAAAATATGATCACCCTTGACCGCAATGCCTTCAGGACCCGGCAGGGCGGACAGCAGGGCGACATTTACCGCGCGACCGGACAGGGTATATTCACCGATGGTCCCCGAACCAAAATTTACAACATATAAGTCATTTCCAGACACCGCCAGGCCATTGGGACCCGCCAGGCCGGAAATCAGCGACGCATTGATGGTTCGTCCGGACGTGGTGTATTCACCAATGGTATCGGCGCGGTAATTGGCAACAAATAGTCGGTTTCCGGATATTGCGATTCCCGCCGGACCGTCAAGGCCGGAAATCAGCCGGGCATTAATCACGCGCCCGGCGCGCGTGTATTTTCCGATAACACCGGAATCTTCATTGGCGACAAATAAATCATGGCCGGAAAGGGCAATTCCGAAGGTAAGTTTTAACCCTTTAATCAGGGTGCGATTGATGACCCCGCCCCCTGTGGTACATTCGGCCACCGAGTGTTTATCTCCCACAAAAATGGTCCTCGCCGATAGCTGTGTCGTCCCGGTCAGCAGCGCCATTAATACCGCCGGCACCAGTGCTGATATCCACCTCGTTCGGGTTCTTTTCCTGCAGTTCATAACCAGCCCCTCTGCGGCCGCGGAATAGTGCATCCGCAAAATCCCCGGCCTCATAAAAGATCATCGGTGCGGCCATTGTCACCAACACACAGCAACCACACTGTACGTCAGGCCACGGAGGAATTCAACAAAAATCGGTGCAGCCCGCATCAGGGAGTGGGGGAACCGTTGAGAGTCCACATCTGTTGCGCCGGGAAGGCGGCGTAATATACGCCGATGGCACGGATACTACGGGGGATTGCCCAGCGCGGCTCCGCCGCAACCAAAACGTCTTATCCACAGATTTCACAAATTTTCACAGATTTTTGCTGGCTCACCACGGGGAAATATCTACCACAATGCCCCGGATTTTTGGAAAACTGTGTCGAAGAGCGCGACTAAGAAATCCTTGTCCCGGCGCGCCGTGGATGAAGAATTTACCGAGTTGTGGCACAGGGTTTGGGATACGGGGAACGGTTTTGAATCGGGGGTGCGAACCGCAAAGAAACACAAGAACGCAAAGATATGACGACGGTGTGGGAATTTGAACCACGAGTTAGCAGAGGGTGGCGGAGCAGGCGAGCAGTAGAGAGTTGAGCTGTCGTTGCTGCGACGACGGGGTTAACCGCAAAGGGGCGTAAGAACGCAAAGACGAGACGAGTACGACGACGGAATTAACCGCGAGTTAGCCGAGGTAAGGGAGAAGTTTCGATAATCACGGATCAATATGTCAAAAAAAGGACGCCCGCGCTTATTGCGCGTCGGTCGTTGTTTGTTGAAATCGCTTCCTCCTTTACCTCTTCCGCCTCCGTGTGAATTTCCGCCGGGTTGTCGTGGTCCCGCTGCGTCACCTCCGTGTAACATTTTGGTTGTGGCGGCAGTCGCGCTGGAACCATATACGCGACTCCGGATTGTTCCAGAACTTCGGCGACACGTTTCAGCAGCGACTGTTGTGACATTTTTCCAGCAATATTTCCGCGCAAAACACGCGGTGCAAGCACACGCGGCGGCGGCTGTTGCCGCAGAGCAGGGGTCAGGAGAGAGTTGAACAGTAGAGTCCGGGTGCGCCGGGACTGTCGCAAGATGAGGCAACCCCCAGCGGTACCCCTTCCCCTGCTCACCTGTTCCTCTGCTCCCCTGTTCTAACAGCGGGATGGGGCGTCCCGGTACACTGCCCGGATGTATTGCCACACCCGCTCAATCCGCAGAGCCAAAAGCCGAAATTTCAAATTTCAAGTTAACCACTGCCGCCGATGTCCGGACGGAATTGCATGCCGGGGAAATGGATTTGTTTGGCCGCGGCATAGGCTTTTTCCCTGGCGGCGGAAAGATTTTCACCCCGCGCGCAAACACCCAGCACGCGGCCACCGCTGGTGACCAGTTGGCCATCTTTCAGGGCCGTACCGGCGTGAAATACCTGCACATCCGGCATCGCCGCCGCCTCTTTAATGCCGGTGATCGGCACGCCACGCACCACCTGATCATCGGGTTTCCAGCCGTAGCCTTCACTGGCCAGCACAACGCACACGGCGGTTTGCGGATTCCACTCCAGCGTGATGCCATCAAGTTTTCCGTCAATGCAGGCCAGCATGACTTCGACAATATCTGTTTGCAGCCGCATCAGCAGCGGCTGGGCTTCGGGGTCGCCGAAGCGGCAGTTAAATTCAAGGGTTTTCGGGCCGCCGGGCGTGAGCATCAACCCGACATAAAGAATGCCGCAGTAATCAATTTCATTGCGTTTAAGGGTATCCAGCAGCGGGACAATAATTTCCCGTTCACAGCGGGCCAGCAGTTCATCGGTCAGCAGCGGGGCGGGGCTGAACGCCCCCATGCCGCCGGTGTTGGGGCCGGTATCATGAACACCAATGCGCTTATGGTCCTGGGCGGCTTCCATGATATAAGCGGTACGGCCATCCACAAATGCCAGCAGGGATACCTCCGCGCCATCCAGACGTTCTTCTATCACCACGGTTTGGCCGGCGGAACCGAAGATTTTTTTCTCCATGATGCCGCGCACGGCGTCCATGGCCTCCACCGGGTCGGCGCACATGATGACGCCTTTACCGCGGGCCAGGCCGGCGGCTTTAACCACCAGAGGTTCGGAGCGCGTTTCCACATAGGAAAGTGCGGAGCGCATCGTATTAAAGCTGCGGCCTTCGGCGGTGGGGATCTGGGCTTCGCGCATGATTTTTTTGGAAAAACTCTTATCCGCCTCCAATTGGGCGGCCATCCGGCGCGGCCCGAAGGCGCGGATTTTTTTCTCCGCCAGGGCGTCCACAAGCCCCAACGCCAGAGGATCTTCAGGGCCTACCACCACCAGATCAACCTGGCGTTCAACGGCAAGTTTTACCAGGTCGGCGATGGCATCGGATTTAATGGCGATCAGTTCACCCAGCGACGCCATGCCGGGGTTTCCCGGAGCCATCAGCAGCGAATCACACAGCGGGCTGGATTTGATTCTCCAGGCCAGAGCGTGTTCACGACCACCCGATCCAATGAGCAATATCTTCATCTGTTATCAAGCCTGACAGGTAAGGTAACCGCACTGGGCGTAGCCCCCGCACCGGAACTTTCGCCACATCCGCGCCTCAGGCCGGTTTGAGCATCCCGGCCTCACGCGCGTATTGGAATACGCCGCCGGCATCAATAATGGGTTTGACATCACCCAGCGGCTTAAGCTGATGAGTGGTATGGCGTGTGACATTGGTCACCAGGGAATTATCAATATCAACGATAAGCTCATCGCCCGTGTGCGTTTTTTCCACCAGCCGCTCCACGGTTTCGCACGGCACAAGGTATCCGCCGTTCACGCAGTTACGGAAAAATATGCGGGCATAAAATTCAGCCAGCACGACACGGGCACCGGCCTCGGCAATGGCCAGAGGGGCATGTTCACGGGAGCTGCCGCAACCAAAATTTTTGCCGCCCAGAACAATGGAATAATCCGTTTTGAATTCATTGGGGCGTACAAAGCGCGTGGTTCCCTCGGGCAGGCCGCTTTGGCCGGCCGGCACGCCATCCATCGCATACATACCGAAGTATTTACGCTCTTCGGGGTCGGATGGGTTATAGCTTAGAAATTTGGCCGGGATAATCTGATCGGTATCAATATTATCGCCCAGCACAAAGACTTTTCCGCGAATGATCGTCTGCATGAGACTGTTCTCCTTAAGGCGTCGCGATGCCTAAGCCGGGATTACTGCTGGTGATGCCGAGCCTTCCATTTGGCATGGCGTTTCTTACTGCCGATCTTCCGGCGACGACGTGGTTTTGGCATATTGACACTCCTTGAATAACCAATACTCATTTGGCAACTTCAGCCAAGCACTATAAAGTAGGGGATTATACGCTGGCGGTCAAACCGTTTTGGCCTGAATTATCCAAAAAGGGTGTGTGACCGTTTACGCAGCTCGTTGAACATCGAGCGAAAAAAGTGGCGAGGAGCCGCGCCGCGGAGGGGGGCCAAAAAAGCACGCGGTGACATTGGTGCGTTGGCGGCGAAACGGCACCGGGTTATCACCACGGTGCTCCGGGGAGAGACACTTGCGGTACGTGTGACCCGCATGCGGTCAACAGCTTGTGGTGCAGGTTTTCCTACCTGCATTCCTTACTGTCGCAGACAAGAATGTCCGCACCACAAGACAAGAAAGTCGGTGCCACAAGAAAGGTAACGGGATAAAGCCTCGCCGGTGAGCGGGTGCCAGAAATCAACCTTATAATTACCTGGACCGGCCCACCGGGAGAACAGCATAATTATGACCCGAAAAGCGTCCGCTCAAAGAACCCGATCCGTCCATAATTCCGGCCAGTTGATCATGTCCCCCGCCGGGGTGGGCCTGCTGATCCAGCGCCAGTTGCGCCATCCGCCGCTGCTGGGGGCACTTTCTTCAGTCGATGGCGGACATATTGCGCGCGTGCGCATGGTGGTGATCCGTCATTTTGACATGCGTGATCTGACGCTG